>DATNCU010000290.1:0-2718 GCA_035607145.1 Thermoanaerobaculia bacterium | reverse complement strand
GAGGACACCAATGGCCTGGGCCAGCCGATCGGCAGCCCCGTCCCGGGCTGGACTGCTCGTTCTGCCCCGGTGCGCGAGGCGATGGAGGGGCGCTGGTGCCGCCTCGAGCCGCTCGACCCGGCGCGCCACGCCGCCGGTCTCTTCGCCGCCAACCGGCACGACGCCGAGGGCCGCAACTGGACCTACCTTCCATACGGGCCCTTCGACACGCTGGCCGGGTACCTCGCGTGGCTCGAGCCGGCCAGCCGCGGCAGCGATCCGCTCTTCTTCGCCGTGATCGGCGGACGCGGCGACGGCGCCACCGGCGTGGCGAGCTTCCTGCGCATCGATCCCGGCAACGGCTCGATCGAGGTCGGGCACATCAACTTCTCGCCGCTGCTGCAGCGCACGCCGGCCGCGACCGAGTCGATGTACCTCATGATGGAGCACGCCTTCGCGCTCGGCTACCGCCGCTACGAGTGGAAGTGCAACGCGCTCAACGCGGCCTCGCGCCGCGCGGCGCAGCGCCTCGGTCTCTCCTTCGAGGGCGTGTTCCGGCAGACCGCGGTGGTCAAGGGCCGCAACCGCGACACCGCGTGGTACGCGGTCATCGATCGCGAGTGGCCCGCCCTGCGCGACGCCTTCCAGCGCTGGCTCGACCCGCGCAACTTCGACGAGCAGGGCCGTCAGCGCACGAGCCTGTCGGCGCTCACGGCGCCGATCCTCGTCCGGCGCGGCTGAGCGCTCTCGGATAGGATGCGCGGCCCGATCGCCTCGCCACCCCGACGCTCACCATGCCCACGACGCGCTCCCTGCTCCTCGCCGCCCTCCTCGTCGCCGGCCGGGCGCCCGCGGCGGCCGCCGGCATCCTCTTCGTGGACGCCGACCTCGCCACCGGAGCCAACGACGGCTCGAGCTGGGCCGACGCCTTCCAGGGCAGCGCGGGCCTGCAGGCCGCGCTCGCCGCCGCCGCCGCCGGCGACCAGGTCTTCGTCGCGCAGGGCACCTACAAGCCGACCGAGACGCTCACGCGCTCGATCTCCTTCGGCCTGATCAACGGAGTCGAGATCTACGGCTCCTTCCTCGGCAGCGAGTCCTCGCCCGCCGAGCGGCCGCCCTTCGGCACCGCGCCCAGCGTGCTCAGCGGCGACCTCGCCGGCGACGACGGCCTGTCCCTGTTCGGCGACAACAGCTTCCACCTCGTGACCACCGGCGGGACGAACGCGACCGCGGTGCTCGACGGCTTCGTCCTCCGCAGCGGCGCGGCGACGGGCGGCGCCGGCAACCAGGACCGCGGCGGCGGCATCCTCTGCGTCGGCGGCGTGAGCCCGACCGTGCGCAACTGCCGTTTCGTGGGCAACCGCGCCAGCTTCGGCGGCGGCTCCGGCTACATCAACAACGGCGCGGCGCCGAGCTTCACCGACTGCAGCTTCGAGGACGGCGACGGCGGCTCCTTCGGCGGCGCCTTCGACGTCGCCGCGGGCGGCGCGGTGCGCTTCGAGCGCTGCCGCTTCCTCGGCAACACCGCGGCGCGCGCCGGCGCGCTCGAGATCTTCTCGAGCACCGGCGTCGTGGTGAACGACTGCCTGTTCACCGGCAACGTCGCGACCGGCTCGGGAGGCGGCGGCGGCCTCTGGATGGGCTTGGGCGGCGACCCGCGCGTGCGCAACAGCACCTTCGTCGCCAACGAGTCGACCGTGAACGCGGTGGCTGGGCTGCGCAACCAGGGCGCGACGGCCGCGACCGTGGCCAACTGCATCTTCTGGGACAACGTCGGCCCGGCGGGCGCGCAGGGGCCGGGCAACCAGGTCAACGCCGCGACGCTCGTGGACTGGTCGATCGTCGAGGGCGGCTTCGGCGGCACGGGCACCGGCAACTCGGCGGGCGATCCGGCCTTCACCGACGGCGTCGGCGGCGACTTCAGCCTGACGGCTGCCTCCGCGGCCATCGACGCCGGCAGCAACACGGAGCTGCAGCCCGGCACGAGCCTCGACCTGGCGCTCGCGCCGCGCCTCGCCGACGTGCTGGCCGTCGCCGACACCGGCTCGGGCTCCGCGCCCATCGTCGACATGGGCGCGTTCGAGGCGCCGTCCGCGTGGGTGGACCTCGGGAGCAGCCTCGCCGGCGTCGCCGGCCCGCCCCTGCTCTTCGCGAGCGGCACGCTCGAGACCGGCTCGCCGGGCACGCTCGCGCTCTCGAGCGCCGCCCCCGCCGCCTTCACGGTGCTCTTCGTCTCGCTGAGCAGCGCACCGCTGCCCTTCAAGTGCGGCACGCTGGTTCCGCTGCCGCCCGTCGCGAAGTTCCCGCTCTTCACGAGCGGCGTCGGCGCGATCCCGCTCGGCTGGATGAGCTGGCCGGGCGGACTCTCCGGGCTGAGCGTCTACTTCCAGTACGCGATCCAGGACGCCGGCGCCGTCTGCGGCGTGGCGCTGAGCAACGCCCTGCGCGGCGACGTTCCGTAGCCTGGCGACGACGCCCTGCGAAACGCGCGCGAGCCGCTAGCCGCCGGGCTTGTCGCCGGCGGCCGGTGCATCGGCCGGCGCCGTGGCCTTCGGGGCCGCCGTCGGCTTGACCACGATCCACGAGGCCCGCTCGCGCGGGAAGTAGGTCTTGGCCAGCGCCGAGAGCTGCTCGGTCGTGATGCCGCGGTAGTCGCTCTCGAGCGCGCGCAGCTCGTCGAGCACCTGCGGCCGCGACTGGCAGTTGTCGACGACCTCGCGCCAGAAGTTGTTGTCGCGC
>DATNCU010000277.1:0-17983 GCA_035607145.1 Thermoanaerobaculia bacterium | reverse complement strand
CTCGCCGGTCGAAGGCATCGCTGAGGTGCGCCGCGCCTGGCGCACCTGGCAGCGCCGCAACGTCACGGACGAGCTGCCATCGAGCCTGCCGCTGGTGGTGGCCGGCCTCACCCACGGGCTCGCCGTCGTCGCCGACCTCTTCGGCGGCGAGGGCCGCGCGGTGGCGGTGGCGGCGCCGTTCTGGGGCAACTACCGACAGACCTTCGCGCTGCGCACCGGCGCGCGCGTGCTCTCCTCGCCCGCCTATCGCGACGGCCGCTTCGCGCCACGCGCGTGGACGGATGCGCTCGCCGACCTGCCCGCCAGCGAGCCGGCCGTCGTCCTCCTCAATATCCCCAGCAACCCGGGCGGCTACAGCCCCACGCGCGCCGAGCGCGACCAGCTCATCGCCAGCCTCTTCGCCGAGGCCGACAAGCGGCCGCTGCTGGTCTGCTGCGACGATGCCTACGCCGGCCTCGTCTACGAGGACGAGGTGCCGCGCGAGTCGCCGTTCTGGGAGCTCGTCGGCCTGCACCCCAACCTGGTACCGGTCAAGATCGACGGCGCCACCAAGGAGTACTCCTTCTTCGGCGGCCGCGTCGGCTTCGTCACCTTCGCCTGCGAGCCCGGCTCGGAGATCGCGGCGGCGCTCGAGAGCAAGGTCAAGGGCCTCGTGCGCGCGGTGATGGGCTCGCCGGTGGCGACGACGCAGATGATGCTGCTGCAGGCGCTCGAGGCGCCGGACGCCGAGGCGCAGGTCGAGGCGATCCGCGTACTGCTCGCCGAGCGCTACCGCGCCCTGCAGCAGGCGCTCGGCAAGGTGGACGAACGGCTGCTGCGCCCGCTGCCGTTCAACAGCGGCTGCTTCGCGCTCGTCGAGCTGCCGGAGTCGCTCGGCGTCGCCGCCGAAGACGTGCGCCAACACCTGCTCGAACGCTTCGACACTGGCGTCGTCTCGGTCGGCCAGCGCCAACTCCGCATCGCCTTCTGCTCGGTAGCCGCGGCCGCGATGCCCGAGCTCGTCGGCCGCATGGAACGCGGCGTCGCCGAGCTCGCCGCCGAGCGCGCCGGGCGCTGATCGCGCAGGGCGTCGCGGCTCAGCGCGGCGCCGGCGCCGCCCCGGTTCTACGGGATCTTCTGCAGGATCTCATCCATCGGCGCGTACATCGCCTGAACCATCCAGGCCTGCAGGGCGAGCGCGGCGACGGTCGCGGCGATGAAGACGGCGATGAAGTAGAGCCAGGGAGCCCCACGCCGCCGGAGGACATCGAAGGTGAGAGCCGCGAAGGCGAGGGGGACCAGCCACAGGAACGGCCGCGCGACGAAGAACGCTCTCGTGCTGAGTGGGAGCTCCGCGCCGAGGCCGGCAAACAGCCGAGCAAAGACAGCGGTCTTCCACATGGCGATGACCACTGCGAAGACCTGCCACGCGATGGGAGCTGCGAGTGCAACGAGGATGACGACGCGTTCGCGCCTGGCATAGGTCGGCCGTGCGATCGCCCTCCGCGCTTCCGGCCGCCTCCGCGCTTCCGGCCGACCATCCGGCGGCGAGCCCGCCGCCACCATTTCTTCCATACGCGGCACTCTAGCGAAACAGCGCCGGTCCGCGCCGCCGCAACGCACGTAGAATGCCCCCACCTTGGAGCCACGCACGCATCTGCGCATCGACCCCACCTGGTGCGGCACGCCGGTGGAGCTGCGCGAGGGGTCGGCCGAAGTCGAGCTGTTGACGCGGCCCGAGATGGCGGCCGACGAGCAGGGGCTCGTCCACGGCGGCTTCGTGTTCGGGCTCGCGGACTACGCAGCGATGCTGGCGGTCAACGAGCCCAACGTGGTGCTGGCTAGCGCCGACGTGAGCTTCTTGAAGCCGGTCCGCGTCGGCGAGCGGCTGCTCGCCATCGCCGCCGTGGGCGACGTCGAGGGTCGCAAGCACCGCGTGCACTGTGCGGTGCGTGGCGCGGACGGCGACGTGCTGCAGGGACGGTTCACCTGCGTCGTCACCCGGCAGCACGTGCTCGAGCCGCGGGAGGGCGGCGGCGCGGGCCCACAACCGCCCGCGATCGCGGCACCCGGAGCCGTGCCGTGAACGGCGGCGCGCTCGTGGCGCAGGTGCTCGAGCGGCACGGCGTGCGCTTCCTGTTCACGCTCTGCGGCGGCCACATCTCGCCCATCCTCGTCGAGTGCAAGCGGCGCAACATCCGCGTCATCGACACCCGGCACGAGGCGACCGCGGTCTTCGCCGCCGACGCGGTGGCGCGGCTCACCGGCATCCCCGGCGTGGCGGCGGTCACCGCCGGTCCCGGCGTCACCAACGCCGTCACCGCGCTCGAGAACGCCAAGCTCGCGCAGTCGCCGCTGGTGCTGCTCGGCGGCGCTACCGCCACCGTGCTCAAGGGGCGCGGCGCGCTGCAGGACATCGACCAGCTGTCGCTGATGGCGCCGCTGTGCAAGTGGGTGGGCAGCGCGAGCCGCGCCCGCGAGCTGCCGGAGAAGCTCACCGAGGCGCTCTACGTGGCGCAGGAGGGCGTGCCCGGGCCGGTGTTCCTCGAGTGCCCGGTCGACCTGCTCTACGAGGCCGACGTGGTGCGCAGCTGGTACGAAGCGCGCAGCAAGCCGGGCCGGAAGGCGTCGATCGGCGAGCAGGTGCAGGCCGCCTACCTGCGCTGGCACACGCGCTGGCTGTTCTCGGGCAGCGACGAGGTGAAGCTGCCGCCGGTGCCGCTGCGCGAGCCGGTGCTGCCGGGCGGCGGCGAGGTGCGGCGCACCGTCGAGCACCTTGCGCGCGCCGAGCGGCCGGTGCTCGTCGTCGGCAGCCAGGCGTTGACCGAGGCGGCGGAGGCGGGCGAGCTCGCGCACGCCATCGAGCATCTCGGCGTGCCGGTCTACCTCACCGGCATGGGGCGCGGGCTGCTCGGGCCGAACCACGCGCTGCAGATGCGCCACGAGCGCCGCAAGGCGCTGCGCGAGGCCGACCTCGTCATCCTCGCCGGCGTCCCCGCCGACTTCCGGCTCGACTACGGGGCGCAGATCTCGCGCAAGGCGTTCCTCATCGCCGCCAACCGCAGCCTCGACGAGCTGTACAAGAACCGCCGGCCGCAGGTGGCGGTACACGCCGATCCCGGCCGTTTCGTGCGCCTGCTCAGCCAGGCGATGCCGGCGGCGGGCAGCGCCCGCTGGGAGGCCTGGCGCGAGCAGCTCCGCGACCGTGACGGCGCGCGCGAGGACGAGATCGCGCGCATGGCCGAGCACCCCACCGAGGCGGTCAACCCGCTGGCGCTCTGCCGCGAGATCGAGCGCCTGCTCGACCCCGACAGCGTGCTGGTGGCCGACGGCGGCGACTTCGTGGCCACCGCCTCGTACGTGGTGCGGCCGCGCGGGCCGCTTCGTTGGCTCGACCCCGGCGCCTTCGGTACCCTCGGCGTCGGCGCCGGCTTCGCCATCGGCGCCAAGCTGGTGCACCCCAACGCCGAAGTCTGGGTGGTGTGGGGCGATGGCTCGCTGGGTTACGGGCTCGCCGAGTACGACACCTTCGTGCGTCACGGCCTGCCGGTGATCGGCGTCGTCGGCAACGACGCCATGTGGATGCAGATCGCCCGCGAGCAGGTGGAGATCCTGCACGACGACGTCGGCTGTGCGCTGCGAAGGTCGGACTACCACGTAGCGGCGGAGGGGCTCGGTGCCGCCGGTCTGCTGGTGCGCAACTTCGCCGAGGTGCCGGCGGCCCTGCAACGCGCCAAGGAGCTCTCGCGGCAGGGGCGGCCGGTGCTGCTCAACGTTCACCTCGGCGCCACCGACTTCCGCAAAGGCTCCATCTCGATGTGAGCGAGCCGCCCGGCGAACACGACGAGGCGGGCGCGGGCGAAGCCCAACCGGTCGCGAGCGCATCGGCTGCCGCACCCGCCTCGGTGCCTCCCCAGCCGCAGCTCCCCACGCCCGAGGAGCTGCGCGACCTCGGCTTCGGCACCCGCGTCGCGCAGCAGAGCCGCCAGCGGCTGCTCAACCGCGACGGCAGCTTCAACGTCTTCCGCCGCGGCCTCTCGTTCTTCGGCCGCATCGACGCCTTCCATGCGCTGCTGACGATGTCCTGGCGGCGCTTCTTCGCGCTCTCGTTCGCTTTCTACGTCGTCGTCAACGTCCTGTTCGCCGTCGCCTACATGCTCTGCGGCCCAGGCGCGCTGTTGGGGGTGTCGCAGGCGGGCTGGCCCGAGCGGTTGCCGTGGGCCTTCTTCTTCAGCGTCGAGACCTTCACCACCGTCGGCTACGGCAACATCGCCCCGCAGACCATCGCCGCCGACGTGCTGGTCACTCTCGAGGCCTTCGTCGGCCTGCTGGCGACCGCGCTCGTCACCGGCATCGCCTTCGCCCGTTTCACGCGGCCGACGGCGTCGGTGGCCTTCAGCAAGCACGCCCTGATCGCGCCCTACCGCGGCGGTGCGGCGCTGATGTTCCGCATGATCAACCGGCGTCGCAGCGAGCTGTCGAGCCTCGATGCGACGGTGGTGCTGGCGCTCGCCGAGGAGAGCCGCGGCATCCGCGTGCGGCGCTTCCACACGCTGCCGCTGGAGCGCTCGCAGGTGGCCTTCTTCCCGCTCGCCTGGACGGTGGTGCACCCGATCGACGCCGAGAGCCCGCTGTGCGGCATGACGCCCGAGCGTCTCGACGAACGCGACGCCGAGCTGCTGGTGCTGATCACCGCCATCGACGACAAGCTGTCGCAGACGGCGCAGGCGCGCACCTCGTATTCCGCCGAGGAGATCGTCTGGGGCGCCCGCTTCGCCGACATGTTCGAGCCCACCGAAGGCGGGCCGTTGGCGGTGGACGTCGACAAGCTCGACGAGTACGAGCCGGCCGAGCTGCCGCCGGGTTGCGGGCGCGCGGCGCTGCCGGCGTGAGGCGCGCGCGGAGGGAGTTGTGGTCGCTCGGTGTCGGTGACCATCCGGCCGGCGGGTGCTCTGGCGGATCCGGGGGCCGCCACCGCGGCACCGGCGCGCTCCATGTGGTAACCGGGAGCAAGAGAGCGCGCCTCCACCGTCAGGCGCCGGTTCCGTCGTGGACTCGCGAGAGCTGCCTCAGCGCCTGCCGGAGGTGCCGCCGCGGCGGCCCCCGGGTCCGCCGGACGCACCCGCCTTCGTCGTTCACTGGAAGCGGCTGAGTGCGAACCCCATGTTTACGTGGTGACGTTCGATCTCCTGCACCGGCAACATGCCTGAAGAAGAGTTCCAGACGGGCCGCTCTTTTTTTGCGGCAAGGCGGGGCGGGCCGGTGGGAGTGGTGGCGGCCCTGGAGCACGGCCTGGGGCCCCTACTTGCTCGGCGGCGGGGTCCGCGGCGGTTAACGCGCCGGCGGTGCCTGAGGCCCCCAGAAGGCGGGGCAAGACTGCGCGATCTCGCGTACTTCGGTCGTTCCGCCGGGGGCCTCAGGCCGGCTCGCGTCCCCGCGAGCCGTTCGCCGGCGCCCGCCGCGGACCCCGCCGCCGGGCTAGTAGGGTCAGGCCGCGCGCACGGGCCGCCGCCACTCCCGCCGGCCCGCCTGGCCGTACCACCCACCAACCGGCGCCACTCCGATCTCTTGCGCCGTCAGAACGTGATCTTCGCCGCGAGCTGCACGATGCGGTTGTCGGCCGCGGTCAGGTCCTGGCCGAAGTTGGTCTGCGGGATGAGCACCGTGTTGGCGACGTCGAAGTTGTAGAAGACGTTGCGCTGGCCGACGATGTTGTCGCGGTCGAAGAGGTTGAAGGCCTCGGCGATGAGCTCGAGGTCGACCTCGCGCCAGAGCGGGATGCGCTTGGCGACGCGCAGGTCGACGTTGAGGTAGTCCGGCAGGCGCTGGGAGTTGCGGCTGCCGGGAACGATGTCGTTGCGGGTGTTGCCGTCGCGGTTGAGGTCGTTGGTCACCGTCTTGGAGTAGGGCTGACCGGTCTGCCAGGTGGCGATCCAGGACAGCGACCAGCCGTCGAGGAGCGCGCGCCGCACGCCGGCCGACTCCTGCCAGTACGAGAGGTCCCACAGCCCGCTGACGACGATGCGGTGCTTCTGGTCGTTGTTGCCGGGAGCGCGGTCGTCGTCGAAGTCGAAGGGGTTGCTGGGGAACTTGGCGTCGTCAGTGCCGTTGGGCACCACGGCGGTGGCGTCGGGCGTCGTGTCCTCGACTTTGCCCAGCGTGTAGGCGACGTTGTAGAGCAGGCGGCCGTCGAAGCGCTTGCGCAGCTCCAGCGTGAGGCCGTTGTACTCCGACTCGGCGGAGCTCTGGAACTCGATGATGCGGTCGAAGTTGGTGAACGGCCGCGTCGAGGGGAAGCGGTCGATGGTCACGGTGCCGCCGCCCTGCACCGGGATGGCGGTGGGCACCGGCGCGAAGAGGTTGATGTCGGTCGAGCGCTGCAGCTTCTTCCCGCGCACGTAAAGGTAGCTCGCGCCCACCGCGATGTCCTTCGACAGCCGGTAGTCGGCGCCGGCGCTCGCCTGGTGCACCTCGGGGTTCTCGTAGTCGCGGTCGAAGACGAAGATGGTGGGCTTGGCCGCCGTGCCGCCGCTGGGGATGGAGCCGAAGACGAACGGGAAGCGCGGCGCCGCGCTGCCGGTGAAGGTGAGCGTCTGCACGTTGATGCCGTTGTTCGAGTGCGCGGTGCCGACCATGATCGCCGGCGTGCGGCCGTAGAAGAGCCCGTAGCCGGCGCGCACGACCAGCCGGTCGCTGGCGGTCCAGGCGAAGCCGAGGCGGGGGGCGAAGTTGTCGTCGTCGATGTTGAGGAAGCTGGTGTCGATGCCGGCGGCGGCGAGCTGCGCGTCGGGGTTCCGCACCTTGGGCTGGTCGAACTTCTGGCGGTCGTAGCGCAGGCCGAGGCTGAGCTTGACGTTGGGCCGCAGGTCCCAGTCGTCCTGCACGAAGAGGGCGGTCTCGAAGATGTTGGGCTTGGTGGTGGCGCCGCTGGTGCCGGGGCCGGCGAAGGCCTGCACGTAGCGCTCGCCGGCGGCGTCGGGGGTGCCGCGGTTGAAGGCGGCGATGGAGTTGAAGGTGTAGGCGCCGTTGAAGTTGCCGGGGAAGAAGTTGAGGATCTTGTCGTTGTTGACGTCGAACCCGCCCTTCAACGTGTGCAGGCCGCGGGCCCAGATCAACGTGTCGGCGAGCTGCCAGCGCTCGATGGTGGTCTCGCGCGGGCTGAAGAAGTTGCGGCCGACGGTCAAGATGGTGCGGCCGCTCTGTCGCACCGTCGCCTCGGGCAGCGGGCTGTTGGCCTCGCCCGGTTCCTGATCCTTCGCGTACTGCGCGCGGGCGTCGTTGAACAGCGCTCCTGACAACACCGACGAGAGGGTGACGTTCAAGGTACGCGTGTTCACCAGGCTGTTGCCGGTGTGCTCCTCGGCGTTGGTGGCGCCGCCGTTCTCGAAGTTGACGCCGGTGAAGTCCTGGTCGTTGTAGCGCAGCGAGGCGCGATGGGACTCGCTCAGGTTCCAGTCGAGCTTGCCGAGGAACACGTCCTGGTCCTGCCGGCGCGGGTAGCTGTTGCCCTTGCTGCGCAACGTGGCGAGGCCGGCCTGGGTGTCGGGGTCGGTCGGCAGGGTGAGGCCGGCGAGGTTCTGGTCGACGTTGACGACGTTGGGCACCTCGTTGCGCTGGCCGTCGTAGTTGACGAAGAAGAACAGGCGGTCGCGCTGGATCGGGCCGCCCAGCGAGCCGCCGAACTGGTCGTAGTGGTAGGGCGACTTCGGCCGCGGGGGCACCGCGGTCTTGTTGGCGAAGCTGTTGGCGTTGAGGTCCTTGTCGCGGTAGAACCAGAACAGCGACCCGTCGTAGTCGTTGGTGCCCGACTTGGTGACGACGTTGATGACGGCGCCGCCGGCACGGCCGTACTCTGCCGAGTAGGCGTTGCGGTTCACCTGGAACTCCTGCACCGCGTCCTGGCTGAACTGGTAGGGGGCGCGGCCGGAGCCGGTGCGGCCGAGGGCCTGGCCGAAGAAGGTGTTGTTGTCGTCGGCGCCGTCGACCACCAGGCTGTTGAGCGTGCCGCGCTGGCCGGCGAAGCTGATGTCGCCCAGCAGCACGTCCTTGGTGACGCCGGGCGTGGTGAGCACGAAGTCGATGAAGTTGCGGCCGTTGGTGGGCAGGTTGGCGACCGCCTGCTCGCCGACGGTGGAGGCCTGCTGGGTGCGCGAGCCCTCGAGCACGGGCGCCTCGGCGACGACCGACAGCTCCTCCGACAGCGTCACCTGCAGCTCGAGATCCACCTCGACGGTCTCGCCGACGTGCAGCTCGACGCTCTTCTTCGCCGGCGCGAAGCCTTGCAGCGCGGCACTCACCTCGTAGGGGCCCACCGGCAGCAGCGGCACCAGGTAGCGGCCGGCCCCGTCGGCGACGGCCTCGCGGGAGAGCCCGGTGGCGGTGTTGCGCACCGTCACCGTCGCCCCCGGCAGCGCGCCGGCTTCGCTGGCGACGGTGCCCGCGATGCCGCCGCCGGCAGCCTGCGACTGCGCGGCGGCGCGCAGCGGCAGCAGGAGCATCACCAACAGGGCAAAGGCCGTCGAGAGGGTAGCCGTCTGCAGCACGCGGGCGCGAGTGGACATGACGCGTCTCCTTGGAGGACGAGGATCGAAATCGATTCCAGGTGAATCAGCCGGCATCATAGCGCCGGCGGCGCGGCTCGAATACCTTCGCGCTACCGAGCCGGTGCGCCCACCGTCACCTCGCGCCGCACGACGCTGGTGTCCTGGCCTACCTCGTCGTGGACGGCGACGGCGATGACGTTGCGGCCGGCGCGCAGCTTGAGTCGCAGCTCCAGCGGCACCTGCGCGGGGTCCGCGGTCGTGCCCTCCGGCAAGGCGGCGAGGTCCACCGGCAGCGGCAGGCCGCGCACCGGCGTGGTGCGGCCTTCGCCGTCCTGCACGGCGACCAGCACGCGCAGGCTGCCCTGGCGACGCTCGCCGCGCGGGACGAGCGTCAGGCCGGTGGCGGGGACGAGCAGGCGCAGCGGCACGGTGTAGTTGCCATCGCTCTCGCGCTTGGGCGCGCCGACTTCGAGCCGCGCCGCGAGCGGGTTCTGCTCCTCGCCGCCGAAACGCAGGGCGGCGAGCACCCTGCCGTTGAGCTTCGCCTCCGGCGGCTGCGGGTCCCACGCCGAGCGATGGCGCACGCGCACGCCGGGCCGTTTCACCTCGACCTTGATGCGGTGCGCGCGGCCGGCGTCGCCCGTCCGCGGCGCGAAGGCGAGCGAGTAGAAGGCGGCGATGTCCTGCGCCAAGTCGGCGACGAGCAGCTCGGGCTTGTTGCTCTCGAGCAGCGCCTTGCCGCCGGTGTCGGCGGCGAGGGCGAAGCCGGGGTCCTGCGAGTCGGCGCGCACCTCGCCGACGTTCGCCATGCTCAGGCCGGGGCCCGCGTCGACGGCGGAGGCGAGGACGCGCTGGCCGCCGGAGTCGAGCGTGTAGAGGGTGACCTGTGCCGCGTTGGCCGCGCGGGTGACCCGCGACAGCGGGCCGACGAGGCCGGTGCTCGGCGTCGGTCGTCCACCGCAGAGCTCGATGAGGAGCAGCTCCGCTTCGAGCCCCGGCGTCAGCGACAGGCCGTCGCTGACCAGGAGCAGCGCCTTGCGGCCGCTGCGGCCGCCGAGACCGTGGAGCAGCGACTCCAGCGTCTCCAGCGTGGCCAGCGACTCGCTCTCGACGTCGACCGCCCACGTCGAGGCGATCGCCCGCATCTCGTCGAGCGCCTGGCAGCCGCGTGAGGCGTAGAGATCGCGGATCTGCGACAGCGTCTGCCGGCGCTGGATCTCGCCATGGACGCCGCCGGTCGGCCGCTTGTGAACCTGCGCGAGGTCGGCGGCGATCGGGCCGGTGGCTTCGAAAGGCCGGCGCACCTGCAACGAGCGGCCGTAAGTGGCGATCATCACCTTGTCGCCCGCGGCGACGCGCTCCTCGAGCATCGGTGCGATGCGGTCGAGCGTGCGCTTGCGGCCGCCGGGCTGCATGTGGAGCTCGTCGAGCAGCACGACGAGCGAGAGCTGCCGCTGGGGCGGTGTCGAAGTCGAGGCTGGCGACGCGGGCAGCGCAGGTGCGCTTGCCGTCGGATCGCCCGGAGCAGTGCTCAGCGTTGCTGGCGACAGCTCTGCCCGCGGGTTCGACTCGTAGAGCGAGGCGATTGGCCGCGCCTCGCGGTCGACCTTCAACATGAAGTCGCCGGCGGTGAGGCCGGTGACCGGCTGCCCGTGAGCGTCGGCGACGAAGACCTCGACTTCGATCAGCTCGACGTCGACGCTCTCGCCGAACGGCGCGGAGGCAGTCGCCGGTGCCTGCGCCCTCGCCACGCCGGCAACGACCAGCAACAGGGCGAGTGCCGCGGCCGAAGCACAGCGAGGGTCGCGCATGAGGGTTGGAGGTGGCGATCGGCCGCCTTCCTTCGCATCCTAGCTCGCCGTCCGAAGGCCGCTCCGCTGGCGCAACGCTTGCTTCGCGGGCGCGCAGCTACAGGAGGCACCTCGATGCGTCATTCAGTGCTCGCCGCGTTCGCCCTGGCCGTGCTCTCGTCGGCGCTGCTCGCGGGCGCCTGCGCCAGCAGCCACCCGGACTCGTACACCAACGTCACCGCCGGCACCTCGGGCGGCAAGACGGTGACCGGCAAGGTGGTGTCGTTCACCGACTCGACGGTGACGATCGAGACCACCACCGGCAACGAGGTCATCGGCATCACCTCCGAGACCAAAGGCCGCGACCAGCTGCTGGTGGGCGCCAACGTCGCCATCGACTTCCAGCGCAGCTCCGGCCGCGGCGAACCGGTGGCGACGCAGATCCGGCCAGCGGGCAGTTGAGCAGCGAGCGGGCGCGCGTCAGCCAGCGAGCAGTACGGCGATAGGTGCCCGCAGCTCGGGGACTCGTGCGGTCGCCACTTCCCAGACGAGGTCGTAGTCGACGGCGAAGTAGCCGTGGATCAGCCGGTCGCGCATGCCTGCCATGCCGCGCCAGTCCACCTCCCGGTGCGCGTCGCGGAACTCGGCGGGCAGCCGCTTCGTCGCTTCGCCGATTACCTCGAGGCTGCGTACCCACGCACGACGCAGGGCTTCGTCGGCCAGGAAGCTGGCGCGGTCGACCGTAGCCGCCGATCCGATCAGGAAGTCGACCTCTTCGAGGACGTGCCGCAGCACGGCCTCAATCGAGGGGGACATCGACCGACTCTTCGAGGATCAGCGGGCCCAGGTGAGGGCTCAACCCCTCGCGGGTGAGCAGCTCTACGGGCCTGCCCGTGACCTCCTCGAGCAACTCAGAGAGGTCGAGGAACGTGTCGTACGACTTGCGGCCTGCCGCGAAGCGGACGAGCACATCGAGGTCGCTCTCGGGTCCGGCTTCATCGCGTGCGAACGAGCCGAAGATGCGCAGGTCGGCGACGCCGAGCTCTCGCAGCCGAGAACGTTCGGCGGTGAGCACCTCCAAGACCTCAGACTTTGTCGCCACGCGTTCCACGAGCTCATCTTAGCCGTGAAGCACGGTGGCTCGGCGGTGAAGTCGGCGAGAGAACCAAACGCCGCAGCGGACCCTCTAGAGTGTCTACGATGGAAATCGATCGTCACTCCTGGTGGCAGCGCGGGGTGATCTACCAGATCTACCCGCTGTCGTTTCAGGACTCGAACGGCAACGGCTTCGGCGACCTTCCGGGCTTACTGTCGCGGCTCGATTACCTCGAGTGGCTCGGGGTCGATGCCATCTGGTTGTCGCCGATCTACCCCTCGCCGATGGCGGACTGGGGGTACGACGTGGCGGATTACTGCGACGTCGACCCGCGGTTCGGCACGCTTGCCGATGCGGACGCGCTCATCGCGGCGGCGCACGCGCGAGGCATCCGCGTGCTGCTCGACTTCGTGCCGAACCACACTTCGGAGCGCCATCCGTGGTTCGTGGAGTCGCGCAGCTCGCGCGACAGCCCCAAGCGCGGCTGGTACCACTGGCGCGATCCGGCGCCGGGCGGCGGGCCGCCGAACAACTGGATCTCGGTCTTCGGCGGCAGCGCCTGGACGCTCGACGACGCCACGGGGCAGTACTACCTGCACTCGTTCCTGCGCGAGCAGCCCGACCTCGACTGGCGTCATCCGGAGGTGCGCGACGCGATGCACGAGGCGATGCGCTTCTGGCTGCGGCGCGGGGTCGACGGCTTTCGCGTCGACGTCATCCACCACCTCGCCAAGGATCCGGAGTACCGCGACAATCCGACGAACCCGGACTGGATCGCGGGAGCCAGCAACCCGTACCGCCGCCTCCTCGCCGTCCACACCGCCGACCGGCCGGAGGTGCACGAGGTCATCGCCGGCATTCGCGCCGTCGTCGACGAGTTTCCAGACCGCATGCTGGTGGGCGAGCTCTACCTGCCGCTCGAACGCTTGATGGTGTACTACGGTTCCGGCGGCCGCGGGCTGCAGCTGCCGTTCAACTTCCAGCTCATCCGCCTGCCGTGGGAGTCGCGCACGCTCGGCGCCGCGATCGAGGCGTACGAGGCGATGCTGCCCACCTTCGGCTGGCCCAACTGGGTCCTCGGCAACCACGACAAGAGCCGGGTGGCGAGCCGCGTCGGGCCGGCGCAGGCGCGGGTGGCGGCGATGATGCTGCTGACGCTGCGTGGCACGCCGACCCTCTACTACGGCGACGAGATCGGCATGCGCGACGTGCCCATCCCCGCCGAGCGCGTGCGCGACCCGTTCGAGCGCAACGTGCCCGGGCTCGGCCTCGGCCGCGATCCCGAGCGCACGCCGATGCAGTGGGACGGCGGCGCCGGGGCCGGGTTCACCACTGGCGAGCCGTGGCTGCCCGTCGCCGACGATGCGGGCGCCGTCAACCCCGATGCCGAGCCAGAGGCGGGAACGAGCGTCGGCCGCCCCGGGCCGGACCCTCGGCCGCGGCCGATCAACGTCGCCGCGCAGCGGGACGACCCACGCTCGCTGCTCACGCTCTATCGGCGTCTGCTGGCGATCCGCCGCGCCGAGCCGGCGCTCGCCGTCGGCCCCTTCTCGCCGCTGCGCGCGCCGGGCGACCTCCTCGCCTGGGTGCGCAAGGACGGCGACCGCCGCTTCCTGGTCGTCCTCAACCTCGGCGGCGAAGCGGCGTCCTACGCGCCGGCCGTGCTCGATCTGAGCGGCGAAGTGGTGCTCTCCACGCATCTCGACCGCGAGGGCGAGCGGGTCCGCCGCGCCGTCGAGCTGCGCGCCGACGAGGGCCTGCTCATCCGCCTCGGCTGAGGCGCGGTCTCGCCTCCGCTCCGCGGCCCCGCCGGGTGTGACAAAATGCGTCGCGTCGGCGTCCCTCCGACTCCATACGGACATCCCCGCCGCGGCCGTTCCGGCCTGTGGCGGTAGACAAACCAAGGCAGGTCCCCGATGGCGATGAACTCCGGTACTACCAAGCGGCAGCGCGAGATGGCGCGCCGTCAGCGGCAGCAAGAGAAGGCGGCGAAGATGCAGAAGCGTCAGGAGGAGAAGCGTACGCGCGCCGCCAACGCGGTCCCCGGCGAGGACCCCGACATCGCCGGAATCGTCCCCGGCCCGCAGCCGCGGGACGACGACTTCGACTTCGAGCTGCCCTAGCGACCGGCGCGGGAACTGCGACTGAGCAGCAGCGCGACCGGGAAGCCCGCGAGCGCCGAGGCGGCGGCGAGTCGACCGCCCTCCATCCGCAGTCTGGCGCCTGTGAAAGCGTCCTCCCAGGTGGCGGGCGCTTCGCGCGGCAGCGGCAGCCACGTCTCGGCCCACGTGGCGGCGCCGATCGGAGGCTCGCCAGCGCTAGCGAGTCCGCTCACCCAGCGTGGCACCACCACCAGCAGCCACCGCCCTTCGTGTGCTCGCGCGAAGGAGACGAGGTGCCGGCTGCTGACCCCTTCGGGGATCACCGGCTGGTAGTCACCGGCGAGGAAGAGCTCGGGATCGGCGGTGCGCGTGGCGAGGGCGCGCCAGGTGGCGAAGAGCTTGACGCGGCCGTCGCGCCAGCTCGCCAGCAGCTCGGCGATCAGCGCGCGGCTCTCGTCGTCAGCGGCATCGTGGCGCCGCCGCAGCTTGGCGAGCAACCCCCGCCGCAGCGCGAAGTCCACCGGCCGCCGGTTGTCGGGATCGGCGAGCGAGAGGTCCCACAGCTCTGTGCCTTGGTAGAAGTCGGGGACGCCGGGCGAGGCGACCTTGAGCACCACTTGCGCGAGCGAGCTCCAGGCGCCGAGACAGGCGACTCGCTCGGCCAGCTCACGGAACGCGGGTAGGAGCTCGTTCTCCTCGTCCTTGCGCAGCAGGTCGGCCGCGAAGCCGAGCACCGCTTCCTCGTACGCCTCGTCGGGCGCCAGCCACGAGCTGTGCGTCTTCGCCTCACGTAGCGCCTTGCGCAGGTAGGCGGCGATGCGTTCGCCGAAATCGTCGTTCGGCTCCGCGGCGTCGACCGGCCAGGCGCCGAGGAGCGTCTGGTAGAGGAACAGCTGCTCGTTGGCGTCCGGCGCCACGCGGCCGTCTTCGAGCCGGCGCTGCAGTCGCGCGTTGGTCGCCAGCCAACGGTCCACGAGCGACTCCCACTCCCGCGACAGCTCGGACAGCGCGCTGATGCGGCAGCCGGCGTCCTCGCTGCGCTTGGTGTCGTGGGTGGTCGTGGCGTTCATCGTCGCCGGCGACAACGCGCGGCGGCGCGCGTTGAAGCGGTGGAAGGCGTCAGCGTCACCCGGCGGCGCGACGCCCGGCGGCTCGCCCCCGACCTCGTTGAGCGAGAGCAGCCGCGCGTGCACGTAGAGCGCGGTGTCCTCGTGCCCCTTTGCCATCACGGCGCCGGTCGCCTGCTGCCAGTCCTGCACGAAGTCCAGCCAGCGCCCGCGGCGATCGGCGAGATGCGCCGGCCATTCGAGCAGCAGCACGCGGCGGAGGAAGGCGATTGCGGGCGGCAGCACCGGATCGGCGAGCTCGCTCGCGCGTCGCTCACCCGCCGGCTCAGCGCGCCGCTCTGCCTCAGCACAGGCGATCAACAACCGCTCGCGGTCGACCTCGTCGGGGCCGGCCTCGTCGACGTACGTGCGGTAGACCGGCAAGCAGGCGGTGACCTCGACGAGCGCGGTGACCAGCGAGCGCGGCGCCAGGTCGCGCGCCGAGCTGTCCTCGGCGGCGAGCGACACCAGCTTGCGCCCAAGGCGTCCGAGCTCGGCGCCGAAGAGCTTTGCCATGACCTGCTTTTTCCGCCCGTAGCGCAGATCGGCGAAGCGCTGCGTGGTATCGGTAGCGCCGCGCCAGATGCGGTCGAGTGCGACGAGACCCGCGGGCTCGACGAACAGCGCCGCGACGGCGTTGTCGAAGTCGTAGCCGGTCGTGCCGTGGCAGCTCCAGTCGGGCCGCAACTCCTCGCCGGCGGCGAGGATCTTCTCCACGACGACGTAGCACTCGCCGCGGTCGGGGGCGGCCTCGTGCAAAGCCTCGCGAAGTCGGCGCAGGTACTCACCCGGTCGTCGCAGGCCGTCCACGTGGTCGATGCGCAGGCCATCGAGCTTGCCCTCGCGCCGTAGCTCGAGAAGCCTTGCATGCACCGCATCGAAGATTTCCGGCACCTCGACGCGCAGGCCAACGAGGTCGTTCACGTCGAAGAAGCGGCGGTAGTCGAGCCTCTCCCCGGCGAGGCGCCAGAAGGCGAGCCGGTAGTGCTGGCGCGCGAGCAGCGCGTCGAGGCGCTCGATACCCGCCACGCCGCCGTAGCTCTCGAGGCCGAGCGCGTCCGCCTCGGCAGCAGTTTCGGGCGACAGCGGCAGCCGATGCTCGTGATACGCCACCGCGAAGCGCTTGTCGCTGTCTTCAGCAGTGCCGCCTTGGCCGCGATCCCCTGTGTTCTCGACCAGCCGCAGCGCCCCGCTCGCCAAGGCCTCGCCGTACGGCTCGCCCAGCAGCGGCAGCAGCACCTTGCCCTCGAGTCCCGGCGCCTCCCAGTCGACGTCGAATGCGGCCGCATACGGCGAGGCCCGCCCGCGCGCCAGCACGTCGCGCCACCACGGGTTCTCCGCCGTCGCCGCGGCGTGGTTGGGCACCACGTCGAGCAGCAGCCCGAGCCCGTGCTCTTCGAGCGCCGCCGAGAGCGCGGCGAACCCCGCCTCGCCGCCGCGCTCCTCGTCGAAGCGGGTCGGGTCCACGACGTCGTAGCCGTGCGTGCTGCCGCGCCGCGCCTGCATCAGCGGCGAGGAGTAGAGGTGGCTGATGCCGAGGTCGCGCAGGTAGGGCACGAGCGCGGCCGCCGCCGTCATCGGAAACGCCGCGCTGATCTGCAGCCGGTAGGTGGCGTGCGGCGGGCCGGGCTCACGCCTCCGCACGGGTCACCCGACGCGCGGCTCGCGCGATCACCGCCTCACTCGCTCGCCGGCAGCAGCTGCAGCAGCAGCACCGAACGCGACCGCACGCTCCGCCGCGCCTGGGGCGGCAGCTGCTCGCCGTTCTCGCCGTCACCCGCCTCGCCGAGGTCGCGCGGCGCCGTCCGCCGCGCGGGCAATCCGCTGCAGGTGTCGAGCACCGTCCACCACGCGCCGACCCCCGGCACCGCCGGCAGCGTGAACTCGAGGTCCTCGTGGTAGGCGTTGAACGCCACGTAGAAGCTCGCGTCCTCCACCGCCTGGCCGCGCTCGTCGCGGCTGCCGATCGCCTCGCCGTTGAGGAACACCCCGAGCGCCTGGTGCTGCTCGGTCTGCCAGTCGGCGGTCGTCATCTCGCGGCCGTCACTGCGGTACCAGGCGATGTCCTTCACCTCCTCGCCGAAGATCGGCTTGCCGAGGAAGTAGCGCCGGCGGCGGAACACCGGGTGCTCGCGGCGCAACCACACCAGGCCGCGGGTGTACTCGAGCAGCTCCTCGTCGACGTTCTCCCAGTCGACCCACGACAGCTCGTCGTCGTGGCAGTAGCCGTTGTTGTTGCCGCGCTGCGTGCGGCCCAGCTCGTCGCCGTGGAGCAGCATCGGGATGCCCTGCGCGAGCAGCAGCGTCGCCAGCAGGTTGCGCCGCTGCCGCGCGCGCAGCTCGCGGACCGCCGGGTCGTCGGTCTCGCCCTCGACGCCGCAGTTCCACGAGCGGTTGTGGCTCTCGCCGTCGCGGTTGTCCTCGCCGTTGCTCTCGTTGTGCTTCTCCTCGTAGGTGACGAGGTCGTGCAGGGTGAAGCCGTCGTGCGCGGTGACGAAGTTGACGCTGGCGAAGGGGCGGCGGCCGGTGGTGGCGTAGAGGTCGGAGCTGCCGGAGAGGCGGTAGCCGAGCTCGGAGACGCGGCGCTCCTCGCCGCGCCAGTAGTCGCGCACGCTGTCGCGGAAGCGGCCGTTCCACTCCATCCACTTGGGCGGGAAGTTGCCCACCTGGTAGCCGCCCTCGCCGACGTCCCACGGTTCGGCGATGAGCTTGACCGTGCTCACCACCGGGTCCTGGTGGATGAGGTCGAAGAACGCCGACAGGCGATCGACGTCGTGCAGCTCGCGGGCGAGCGCGGCGGCGAGGTCGAAGCGGAAGCCGTCGACGCGCATCTCGGTCACCCAGTAGCGCAGCGAATCCATGATCAGCTGCAGCACCTGCGGGTGGCGCATGTTGAGGCTGTTGCCGGTGCCGGTGAAGTCCATGTAGTGGCGCGGGTCGTCGGGCATCAGCCGGTAGTAGGCGGCGTTGTCGAGCCCCTTGAACGACAGCGCGGGCCCCAGGTGGTTGCCCTCGGCGGTGTGGTTGTAGACGACGTCGAGGATCACCTCGATCCCCGCCGCGTGCAGCGTCTTGACCATCTGCCGGAACTCCTGCACCTGCTCGCCGCAGCTTCCGGCGCTGCTGTACTCGTTGTGCGGCGCGAAGTAGCCGATCGAGTTGTAGCCCCAGTAATTGCGCAGGTCTCTCTCGACCAGGTGCCGATCGTTGAGAAACCAGTGCACCGGCATCAACTCGACCGCGGTAACGCCCAGCTTCTGCAGATACTCGATGACCGGCGTCGTGCCGAATCCCGCATAGGTACCGCGATACTGTTGCGGCACCTGCGGGTGCAGCTTGGTGAAGCCGCGCACGTGCGCCTCGTAGA
>DATNCU010000273.1:0-2909 GCA_035607145.1 Thermoanaerobaculia bacterium | reverse complement strand
GCGAGCCGAAGATCCTCGACCTGCTGCGCAAGGCGGGCGACCTCGAGGGGCTGAAGGCGAAGCCCGAGATCGTCGACGAGCTGGTCGCGCGCTGCGTCCAGATCAAGGTCGAGATCGTCGCGCGCGACGAGCGCGAGCAACTGTTCCGCGTCCACTGCCGGCAGCGAAGGGAGCACCAGCGCGTGCAGCATGGAGCGCAGTCGCGCTGCGGCCGGTGAAGCGAGACCGCGGCGCGCGGCGAGCCGCAGCGCGAACAGCATCCCCCACGCCACCGCCTCGCCGTGCAGCAGCCCCTGGTAGCCCGCCGCAGTCTCCAGCGCGTGGCCCAGCGTGTGGCCGAAGTTGAGCAGCGCCCGCTCGCCGGCCTCGTCGGGATCGCGCTCGACGACGCGCGCCTTGGCCGCTGCCGCCGCGGGCACTACTTCCGCCAGCGCGCCCGCGTCGCCGGCTAGCAGCTCGGCGAGCCGCGTCTCGATCTGTCCGAACAGCGGCGGATCGAGGAGGAACGCCATCTTGATCGCTTCGACGAGCCCCGCCGCGCGCTCGCGAGCGTCGAGCGTGGCGAGCCAGCGGGTGTCGGCCACCACCGCGAACGGATGGTGGAAGAGGCCGACGCTGTTCTTCCCCAGCGGCAGGTCGACTGCCGTCTTGCCGCCGATCGCCGCGTCCACCTGCGCCAGCAGCGTCGTCGGCAGCTGTACGCAGCCGATGCCGCGCAGGAAAGCGCCGGCGACGAAGCCGCCGAGGTCGCCGACGCTGCCGCCGCCGAAAGCGAGCAGCCGGCTGTCGCGCTTGCCGCCGGCGTCGAGCATCCGCTGCCAGAGGCGCTCGGCTTCGGCGAGGGTCTTCGCCGCCTCGCCCTCCGGCACCTCCAGCACCTCGACGCCGGAGGCCACCGCGAGCAGCGCCTGCAGGTCGCCGCCGTGGAGCCGCCACACCACCGGCGTGGTCACGACGAAGGCGCGCCTCCCCGCCAGCCATTCCACCAGCTCGTCGGCGGCGGCGGCGAGCGCTCCGTCGCCGTGAAACAGGTGCGTGACGCCGCGCGGGTGCCGAAGCGGCAGGCGCTCCACCGTGGTCACTCGACCTTGACGCCCAGCTCCGTGAGCTGGCGCGCGTCCACCGTCGACGGCGCGTCGGTCATCAGGTCGCTCGCCGAGGTGGTCTTGGGGAAGGCGATGACGTCGCGGATCGACGGCGCGCCGGCCATCAGCATGATGAGCCGGTCGAGGCCGATGGCGATGCCGCCGTGCGGCGGGGCGCCGAACGACAGCGCCTCGAGCAGGAAACCGAAGCGGGAACGCGCCTCCTCCTCGCCGATGCCGAGCAGTTCGAAGACGCGCTGCTGCAGTGCGGAGTCGTGGATGCGTATCGAACCGCCGCCGAGCTCGGTGCCATCGAGCACCACGTCGTAGGCGCGCGCCCGCGCCTTGCCGGTTTCCGTCTCCAGCCCGTCGACGTCGCGCGGGTCGGGGGCGGTGAACGGGTGGTGGATGGCGTACCAGCGCTTGTCTGCGGCGCCCCACTCGAAGAGCGGGAACTCGGTGATCCACACGAAGGCGTGGCGGTCGGCGGGGATGAGGTCGTAGGCGCGCGCGAGCTCCAGCCGCAGCGCGCCGAGCGCCGCAGCCGTGGTCGACTCGGGTCCAGCGGCCAGCAGCGCCAGCCCCTCGGGCTCGAGACCCAGCCGCTCCGTGAGCAGCGACAGCTCCCCCACCGACAGCGCGTCCTTGACCTGGAAGCGCGGCTCGCCGCCTTCGCGCTTCAAGGTGAGCACGCCCGCGGCACCGTAACGGCGCGCAATCTCCGCCCAACTATCGACCTGCTTGCGTGAAGCGCCGCCGGCACCCGGCACAGCGAAGCCGCGCACGACGCCGCCGTTCGCTGCCGCTTCTCGGAAGCCGCGGAAACCGCTCTCCGCCACCAGGTCGGTGACGTCGGCGATCTCCAACCCGAAGCGCAGGTCGGGCTTGTCGCTGCCGTAGCGCACCATCGCCTGCGCGTACGGCAGCCGTGGGAACGGAATTCCCACCGGGATGCCCACCGGCGGGAAGATGCGCGCGAAGAGCCCCTCGACCAGCGCGTAGACGTCCTCCTCCTCGATGAACGACATCTCGAGGTCGATCTGCGTGAACTCCGGCTGGCGGTCGGCGCGCAGGTCCTCGTCGCGGAAGCAGCGCGCGATCTGCACGTACTTCTCGAAGCCCGCCACCTGCAGGATCTGCTTGAACAGCTGCGGCGACTGCGGCAGGGCGTAGAACTTGCCGCGCTGCACGCGCGACGGCACCAGGTAGTCGCGGGCGCCCTCGGGCGTCGACTTGGTGAGGATCGGCGTCTCGATGTCGTAGAAGCCCTGCTCGTGCAGGTAGGTGCGGACGGCGTGCGTCACCTCGTGCCGCAGCGCGATGTTCTTCTGCAGCGCCGACTGGCGGAGGTCGAGGTAGCGGTAGCGCAGCCGCGTCTCCTCGCTGGCGTCGGCGGCCTTGCCGTCGATGGCGAAGGGCAGCGGCTCGGCGCGCGACAGCACGGCGCCGCGGTCGGCGATCAGCTCCACGGCGCCGGTGGGCATCTCGGTGTTGGGCGCCGAGCGGCGGGCGACCTCGCCCTCCACCTCGACCACCCACTCCTGCCGCACCGCCTCGAAGGCGCGCACCAGCTCGGGCTGCTCGTCGGGCCGCACCACCACCTGCGCGATGCCGGAGCGATCGCGGAGGTCGAGGAAGAGGATGCCGCCGAGGTCGCGACGGCGCGCCACCCAGCCGGCGAGCTTTACCCGGTCCCCGACGTGCTCGATGCGCAGCGTGCCCGCTCCTGTCCGCTTCATCCCGTACTCTCCACCGTCTCGATGCGCGTCGCCAGATAGGTCGGCAGCGCGGCGCGCGGCACCTCGTGCTGGTCGCCTCCCTGCA
>DATNCU010000269.1:0-2481 GCA_035607145.1 Thermoanaerobaculia bacterium | reverse complement strand
CGGCAGCTGGCGGACGGCCCACTCGACGAGCTCGTCCACCGCGGTGCCCCACGCGGCGAGCACCGTCGGCCGCGTCTCGACGCCGCACAGCAGCAGCGCCGCGGCACCGGCGCCGCCGGCGCCTCCCAGGTTGGCGAGCATCTCGCCGCTGCGCTCGGCCGGGCCGCTGCGGCTCCAGTCGTAGAGCTCGAGCAGGGCGCCGACCGGCAGCCCGCCATGCAAGGCGGCGGCGTCGATCTCCGACTCCAGCGAATCGCGCGGCGGCTCGTCGGCGGCCGGTTGGCTGGCCGGTTGCGGCAGTTGTTGCAAGCGCAGCAGCGCGTCGCCGATGCGGATCTCGTCACCCGCCCAGACGCTGCCCTCGCGCACGGTGACGCCGTTGATGGCGAAGCGCGCGGCAGGCGCGGCGGCAGCCACCATCGCGCGGCCGCCTTCGAGACGCAGCGTGGCGTGCCGGGGCGCGATCGCCGTGCTGTCGAGCACGACCTCGCAATCGGCGGCGCGGCCCACCGTCACGGTGCCGTCTTGCAGGCGCAGGTCGCGGCGACGGCGTCCCTCCGCCACCTGCAGCAGCCAGGCCTCCGGGTATCGCTCCTGCTCCATGCTGAATGACGACGCGCGCCGTTCGGCCGACGGATCACGCTCTAGAGGCATAGTACGGATCGCGGCGGCCTATGTTCTTGAACGGAATTGCGGGCCGAAAGTTACCGGGCGGTCCGCGGTGGGCCGCCGGCTATCATCCCTAGATGCGCCTGCGCTACCGCCACGGCAACGACGTGCGCTGGCAGCTCGAGCTGAAGCGCTGGCACCTCCTGGTGGCGGCGGGTGCGGTGGCGCTCGCGATCGCCTTCGCGATCTGGCTCTTCGTGCCCTTCTGGGGGCTCTCGGGGCAGTTCACCGGTCGCGGCTCCGACCGCCGGCCGTCGCGGCTCTACGGCGCGCCGGTGGTGTTGGAAGTGGGCGGGCGCGGCGACCTCGACGCCACCGTGCGCGAGCTCAAACGGCTCGGCTACCGCGCCGTCGCCACCGGCGCGCTGCTGCCGGGCGACTACCGCCGCACCGGCGACTCGCTGGCGGTCTACCTGCGCGCCTTCGCGACGACGAAGGGTTGGGTGGGCGCCCACAGCCTGGAGGTGGCGGTGCGCCGCGGCACCGTACGCGCGCTGCGCGCCGCCGGCAAGAGCGTGCCGCGCGCCCAGCTCGAGCCGCCGCTGGTGAGCTCGTTCTACGGGGGCGACGTCAAGGAGCGGCGGCCGGTGCGGCTGGAGGAGGTGCCCGAGGAGCTGGTGCTCTGCGTGCTCGCCGCCGAGGACGCGAGCTTCTTCGAGCACGGGGGCATCTCGCTGCGGGGCATCGCGCGGGCGGCGCTCGTCAACCTCAAGGCCGGCGCCGTTCGCCAGGGCGGCAGCACGCTCACCCAGCAGTTGGTGTGGAACCTCTTCCTCACCCACGAGCGCACCTATTCGCGCAAGGCGCGCGAGGCGGTGCTGGCGCTGCTCGTCGACCTGCGCTACAGCAAGCGGCAGATTCTCGAGGCCTACCTCAACGAGATCTACCTCGGCGCCTCGCGGTCGGGCGTCAACCTGATGGGCGTCGGCGCCGCTTCGTGGGCGTACTTCGGCAAGGAGCCGTCACGGTTGACGCTGTCGGAGGCGGCGACGCTCGCCGGCATGATCCCGTCGCCAGCGCGCTACGACCCGGTGCGCCACGCGGATGCGGCGAAGACGCGCCGCGACTTCGTGCTCGACCGTCTCGCCGAGCTGGGCTGGATCGACGAGGCGCGGCTCGCCGCGGCGCGCGCCGAGCCCATCGCCGCCAACCCGCAGGCGATCCCGCGCCGCCGCGCCGCCTACTTCACCGACCTCGCCGTGCACGAGGCGGCCGAGCGCTACGCCGTCACCGACCTCGCCGACAAGGGTTACGCGTTGCTGTCGACGCTCTCCGCCGCCGACCAGACCGCGGCGGAAGAGGCGGTGCCGTGGGGGCTCGCGGCGCTCGAGAAGGGTTATGAGAAGGGGCGCAAGGGACGGCGGCCGCTGCAGGCGGCGCTGGTGTCGCTCGACACTGCGACCGGCGGCATCCGCGCCTACGTCGGCGGCCGCGACTATCAAGGCAGCCAGTTCGACCGCGCCGGCGCGCGCCGCCAACCGGGCAGCGCCTTCAAGCCGGTGGTCTACGCGGCGGCGCTGCGCAGCGGCGTCGTCACGCCGGCGACGATGGTCGAGGACGCGCCGCTGACGATGGAGATCCCGGGCGCCAGCGTCTGGTCGCCGGAGAACTCCGACCGCCGGTTCCGCGGCTGGGTGTCGGCGCGCACGGCGCTCGAGCAGAGCCTCAACCTGCCCACCGTGCGCGTGGCGATGCGCACCGGGCTGCCGCAGATCGTCGCCCTCGCCAAGGCGATGGGCGCGCAAGGCAACCTGCGGCCACAGCCGGCGATGGCGCTCGGCGCTTTCGAGATGACGCCGGTCGAGCTCGCCA
>DATNCU010000262.1:0-7939 GCA_035607145.1 Thermoanaerobaculia bacterium | reverse complement strand
CGCCTTCGAGCACCAGCGCCGCCTCGGCAGCCGCCCGCGGCAGGTTCACCCACTGGCGCGTGGTGGCGAGCATCTCGCCGCCGGCGCCGAGCGCCCGCGCCTCCAGCAGGTGCGGGCGCAGCGTGGCGCCGAGGTCGACCTCGTCCTTCCACGGCGGGCCGGCGAGCGTGCTCACCTGCCGGCCGTCGAGCACCAACTGCACCGACGCGACGTCGCCCTGCACCGCGAGCTCCACCCGCTGCGGTCCGAGCACCAGGCCGAGGAAGAGCGTGGCGAAGGCGATCATCGCGGCGACGACGCTCGCGGGCTCACCTCGAGCGCGTCGGGAATCCAGTGTACTCAGAGGTCGCGCACGGGGCTCGCCGGGCTGTCGCCGGCGGCGCGCGGCGAGTCGCCAGCGGCCCGCCGGGCGCGCGCCGCGATGCCGCTGAGGCCGCGGCGCGCCGCTTCGACGCCGACACCGTCGAGGGCAGCGCGGGCCGCGGTGCGGTCGCCGGCAGCGAGCTCGAGATCGGCGAGGTCGAGACGCAGCCGCAGCTCGTCGACCTTGCGCTCGGACGTCCGCGCGAGGGCGATCGCCGCGGCGAGGTCTCGCCGCGATTCGTCGTTGCGCGAGGCGGCTCGCGCGAGCCGCGCGCGGGCGCGCAGGAGGGCGATGCGCAACGGCACGCTCGGGATCTCCTCGAACGGCCGTGCGGTCGCGGCGAGATGTCGCGCCGCCTCTTCGAGCCGTCCGGCGCCGGCAGCCAGACCCGCGAGCTGCGCCTCGGCACGCATGGTGAGCGCGCTCGGGTGCTGGATGGCAAACTCCTTCCGCACCTGCGCGATGCGTCCCGCCGCCGCGGCGACGTGACGGCCGCCGGCTTCGGCTTCCACGTCGGCGAGCGCCAGCATCAGCCAGGCTGCCGCCTCCGGCTGACCGGCCTCGTCGAGCAGCCGCCGGGCCTCCGCGAAGCGAGCGTTCGCGGCCGGCAAATCGTCGGCCGCGCGGGCAGCGTAGCCGCGCAACGCCTCGGCGTAGCCAAGGTTCAAGGTCATGCCGCTCGGCGGCGCCGTGTCGGCGATCGCCGTTGCCGCCGCCTGCCAGCGGCCGAGGTCGCCGCGATCGAGCTCGAAGCAGGCGCGCTTGAAGATCGCCTGCCCGAGGCGATCCTGTTCCCCCGGGATGCGCAGCAGCTCGATGCTCTGGTCGAATTCCCGTGCCGCCTCGCGCGGTCTGCCCAGCTCGTCGAGGATCTCCGCCAGTCCCGCCACCGTAGCGGCGTGAAGCCCGGGGCTGCTGACCTTGCGGGCGACGGCCTCGGCCTCGCGCATGCGCACCTCGGCGCGGTCGGCGTGGCCGCGCGCCAGCTGAACGGTGGCGAGGTTGAGCAGCATGATGGTGCCGGAGTGCTTCGGTGCGGCCTTCCGGGTGGCCGCGAGCGCCTCCTCCAGCAACCGCTCGCCGCTGGCGAGGTCGCCCTGCTGCAGGACCTCGACTGCCAGGTCGTTGCTGACGCGGCTCAGCGAGGCGACGTCGCCGGCGCGGCGGAAGTCGGCGCGCGCGGCCTCCATGTCGGCGCGGGCCTCGGCGCTGCGGCCGAGCAGGCTCAGCGTGCGGCCGCGCGCGGCGCGGATCCGCCCCAGCAGCTCACCGCGGCCGCCGCGGAGGGCCCGCTCGGCGGCCTGGCTGAAAAAGATCAGCGCCCGCTGAGTCTGGTCGCGCTTGAAGGCGATCGTCCCCTCCACGTAGTCGATCAGCGGGTCCTCGCCCTTGCCGGGGATCTGCCGCAGGCGGGCGGCGACGACCCCGGCTTCCTCCTCGCGGGACGTCTGCACCAGGGCAAGCGCCAGTTGGGCGCCGGCCACGAGGTCGGTCGGCGCGGCGTCGAAACGCCGCTTGGCCTCGTCGATCGCGGGGAGGAGGTTGGACGAGAAGGGGAAGGGACGCGGAACCGGCGCGACGGGCGGCCCTACTGCGCGTGAGGCCCGCCACCGCGTGTCCACGGCGAAAACCAGTGCGGCGACCGCCACCAGCGTCGCCGCCGCCGTCGCCAGCCAGGCGCGCCGCCGGCGCAGCAGCATCGCCAACCGGTAGCGGCGGCCACCGCGACGGGCGACCACGGGGCGGCCATCGATGTAACGGCGCAGGTCCTCGGCGAGCGCCGCCGCCGAGGCGTAGCGCGCGGCCGGGTCCCGGCGCAGGGCCATCAGGCAGATGGCATCGAGGTCGCGGCCGACGCGCTCGCGCGCCACGCCGGTCGCGATCGTGTCGCGCTTCTCGGGGGCCACATCGCGGGTGGTCGCCAGCCGGCGCGCCACGGTGCTCGGCGGGTCGGGGTCGGCGTCGAGCACCGCCCGCTCGAGCGCCGTGCCGGAGCGGGCGGCGAACGGCCGCTCGCCGGCGACCAGCTCGTAGAGCATGACCCCCAGCGAGTAGACGTCCGAGGTGGCGCCGGCGCGTTCGCCGCGGAACTGTTCCGGGCTGGCGTAGGCGGGAGTGAAGGCGCGCATCTCGGTGCGCGTGAGCTGGTCGCCCGGTTCGTCGTCGAGGATCTTCGAGATGCCGAAGTCGAGCAGCCGCGCGCGGCCGTCGGCGTCGACCAGCACGTTGCCCGGCTTGAGATCGCGATGCACCACTTGCCGCCGATGCGCGAAGGCGACGGCGTCGACCACCTGCACGACGAGCTCGACGCGCCGGCGCAGGTCGAGCCCGGCGCGGTTGACGTGCGCGAGCAGGTCTTCGCCTTCGACGTACTCGAGGACGAGGAAGAGGCTGCCGTCGGCGGCGCGTCCGGCGTCGTAGAAGCGGGCGATGCCGGGGTGCTCTAGGCCGGCGAGGATGCGGGCCTCGTCGCGGAAACGGCGGGCTCCGGTTTCTCCAGCATTCGGGCGGTCGACGAGCTTGATCGCCACCTGCCGCTGGAAGCCGTCGCCCTGCTGCTCGGCGAGATAGACGCTGCCCATGCCGCCGCGGCCGATACGACGGACGACGCGGTACGGGCCGAGGACCGTCGGCGTCGCCGGCTCGGCATCCACCGACTCACCGCCGAGTGCTTGCCAGGGCGAGCCGTCGAGCACGGTGCCGCTCTCGCCGCCCGCGCGCAGCAGGCTCACCAGATCGGAGGCGGCGGTGGCATCCTCCTCGCGCAGCCCGGCAAGGAAGCCCTCGCGTCCCTCCGGCGGCAGCGCTTCGGCCTCGGCGAAGAGCTGCGCCAGCCGCGCGCCGTCGCTCACCCCGTCCCCCGCCCGAGCTCGCGCAGCAGCCAGGCGCGTGCGAACGACCACTCGCGCTCGACGGTGCGTTCGGAGAGTGCGAGCATGCTCGCGATCTCGTGGTTCTCCAGCCCGGCGAAGAACCGCATCTCGACGATGCGCGCCGCGCGCGCGTGCGTTCCGGCGAGCAGGTCGAGCGCGCGGTCGAGGTCGAGCAGCTCGACGCCGCCGCTGGGTGAGGCCGCGAGATCGCAGCCGACGCTCAGCGTCTCCTCCACGTGCGCCCGCTTGCCTGCCAGCCGCGCCCGCGCGTAGTCGACGAGCACGCGGCGCATCATCGTCGAGGCGAGCGCGAAGAAGTGCGCGCGGTCGTGCCAGTCGACCCGCCGCTGCCCGAGCAGGCGCAAGTACGCCTCGTGGACGAGGGCGGTCGTCTGCAGGGTATGGCCGGGGGTCTCGCGGCGCAGGTGCCGATGGGCGATGCGCTGCAGCTCGCCGTAGACGGCGGCGAGCAGCCGCTCGTCGGCGGCGCCGTCACCGCGCCGCCACGCCTGCAGCAGGCCGGTCACCTCGGCCGAAAGGGCTTGGGCTGGAGCGCTCATCGTCGACCCTTGTCGGCTGGCAGCCGATTCCGCCGCGTCCACGGTTGAGCGGTGGTCTCGCGCCGCCGCTGGATACAAAGGAGGAAACGCGTGAAACACGCTCGAAACGGTTCGGTTCCGCTCGGGGTTGCGGCGTTTGCGGCCGCCCTCGCCTTGCTCGCCGGGGGCGCCTTCGCCCAGCCGACCTCCGTCGGCCTCTCGACGGTGCGCTCCCAGCGCTTCGGCAACGACAACCTGAGCGGGATCTTCACTCCCCAGCAGGACGACCAGTTCGGCTACGCGTTCGCCGTCGGCGACTTCAATGGCGACGGCGCCGACGACCTAGCGACCGGCATGCCGCTCGACGACGGGCCCACCGACAACCCCCTCGCCGACAGCGGCAGCGTCGTCGTGCGCTATTCGACCGTCGGCGACGGGCTGACCACCAACCCCTCGCAGGTCTACATCCGGCAGGCGGCTCCCGTCGATCCCCCTGACTCGGGCGACGGCTTCGGGTACGCCCTCGCGGCATGCGACGTCAACCACGACGGCAAGGACGACCTGGCCATCGGGATCCCCGGCGAGGACCACCTCGGCCGCAGCAACGCCGGAGCGGTCGAGCTCCACCTCGGGACGAGCGCGGGGCTGGCGACGGTCGCCCAGGTCTTCTTCACCGAGAGCACCGACCATGTGCCGGGAGCCGTCGAGGAGGGGGACTCCTTCGGCACCAGTCTCGCGTGCGGCGACTTCGACCACGATACCTTCGACGACCTTGTCGTCGGTGTGCCCGACGAGGACTTCGAAACCTCTCCCTTCGACGTAGACAACGATGGCGCCGGCATGGCCGTGATCATCCCCGGCGTCGGTGGCGGTCTCGACTTCGCCCGCGCCACCGCCATGCATCAGGGCGTCGACGGGATCGCGGGCGACCCCCAGTTCTTCGACTTTTTCGGCGCGGAGCTCGCCGTCGGGGAGTTCAACGGCGACGCGTTCGACGACCTCGCCGTCGGCGTCCCGGGCGAAGACGGCATGACGGGCGTGGTCCAGATCATCTTCGGCAGCGCCGGCGGCCTCGCTGCCGACGGCAACGTGATGTGGAGCCAGTCCGACCTCGGCGGCTCGTCCGAGTCGGGCGATTACTTCGGCAGCGTCCTGGCCGCGGGAGACTTTGACGGCGACGGCGTCGACGACGTCGCCATCGGCGTGCCGCGGGAGGACTTCGGCTCGACGTCGAACGTCGGCCAAGTCCACGTCGTCTACGGATTCGACGGCGGCCCCCCGGACCCGGCGACTGCCGAGATCTGGACGCAAGACAACGTCCTCTTCGTGGGGAGCAGCGAGGCCTATGACTTGTTCGGGGGCGACCTGGCGGCCGGCGATTTCGATCACGACGGACACGACGACCTCGCTATCGGCTCTCCATTCGAGATCGTGTCGGGCTACGACGACGGAATGGTCGTCATCCTCATGGGCACCGCCGACGGCCTCTCCGCCGCGCGGCGCCGCGCCATCGCCGCCGGCGTCGACGGCTTCCCCGGCAACGCCCTGGAGCACGACAAGGCCTACGGCTTGGAGCTCGCCGCCGGCGACTTCGACGGCGACGGGTACGCCGACCTGGCGATCGGCGCGCCCCATGAGGACGACCCACCGACGGGAGTGACCGACGTCGGCTCCGAGACCGTGCTCTACGGCTCGCTCTTCGCCGACGGCGTCGAGAACGGCGACACCGGGTTCTGGTCGCAGACCGTGTCGGCCAACTCGAACCGGGTGAAGGTCACCGCGGCGGCCAAGCTGGGGCCGAAGACCAGCAAGCTCGGGCTCGAGCTGGTGCTCACCGGGCCCACACCGCGCCAACCGGGGCCGCCCGTATACGTTCGCGTCGGCCCCGAGGCCGGCTTGCTGAACGAGACCCACCTCGCGGGCACCTTCTTCGTCGACCCGCGCGCGCTGAGCATGGACACGTTTCCCGGGTCGCCCGGCCCGCCGCCGGTGCCGGCGCGCAACGTCTTCCGGATGATGGCGTTCAAGGACGGCCGCGACATCACGCGCCTGACCTTCGAGCTCAACCGCAACACCTCCACTCCGGGCCCGATTGGCGGTTGGGCGCTCCTCGCCACCTACTTCAACGAGACGACCGGTGCCTTGACGTTCGCGAATGGCGCGGGCTTCGCCGGGCTCAACGAGCCGCCGGGCACCAACCATCGCATCGACTTCGACTGGACCGCTGGAGACCCGGGCCAACTGACCGTCTGGCACACCACGTACGTCGACGGCGTACCCGACCGGACAGGCAGAGTGCAGCTCTTCTCGGTCGCCCTGCCGGGGATGCGCAACGCCGCGATCAGCAACGTGCTCGCCGGCATGGTGGAGGGCCAGGACGAGGGCACCTTCGGCTCCCTGTACCTCGACGAGCTCAGCTTCCGCCGCTAGCGGCGGCCGCGAGGTCGCGAACGGTCGGCCGGCGGCACGCGAGATGGGGTCTACTTCCCGTCGTGCGTGCCGCCGGTGCGTCGCTTCGCCGATCGACCGTCGCTCGGGCGGCGGTCGTCGCCGTCTCGGCGGCCGTTGCGGTCGGCATCGCCGCGCTGGCTGCGAACCGCGGTCCGGAGCCGACGCACGAGATCGCGTTCGACTTCCGCACCCACCAGCCCATCATCCCGGTGCGCGTCGGCGGCGGCGAGCCGGTGCCGTTCGTCTTCGACACCGGCGCTTCGATCCACGTCATCGACGAGGAGATCGCACGCCGCGCCGGCGTCACCGGCGGCTCCGAGCGCACCATGTTCGGCGGCGGCCTGGCGGCGGCCCGCTCTCGCTGGGTCGACGGGCTGACGCTCCGCGCCGGCGGTCTCGAGTGGAAAGGCCAGCGCGCGGCGATCGTGGACCTCGGCTACCCGAAGCGGAAGCACTTCGCGGGCATGTTCGGGGCGCCGATCCTCATGCGCTACACGGTGCAATTCCACTTCGAGCGCCGCGTGATGCGCCTGATCGATCCAGCCGCGTACACGCCACCCGCCAAGGCCACGCGCGTGAATTTCGAGCTGGACGAGGACCTGCCGATCGTGCGCGCGCTCGTCGACGCCGGCAACGGACCGATCGAAGCGCGGCTGATGGTGGATACCGGCGCCGGCGCGGACGTCGACCTCAACCGTCCGTTCGTCGACGCGCACGGGCTGTTGGCGGCGATGCCGAACGCCAAGCCGGTCGACCGCCCGGCGGGCATCGGCGGCACCTCGCCCTTCCTCTACGCCACCGGCAAGAGCGTCACCCTCGGCGGCCTCGTCTTCGAGCGGCCCCTCATCGGCCTCTCGCGCGCCACCTCCGGCTCGAGCTCGCGCTCCGAGCGCGACGGCGTCCTCGGCAACGACCTGCTGCGCCGCTTCGTCGTCACCTTCGACTACCGCCGGCGGACGCTCGTCCTCGACCCCCTTTGATACCCTGCCGGCGATGGCCGGCGACGCTACGACGGACCGCTCGGACGCGCCTTGGGCGCGCGAGCTCAACCCCGACCAGCTCGCGGCCGCCACCCACGGCAAAGGGCCGCAGCTGGTGATCGCCGGAGCCGGCTCGGGCAAGACGCGGGTGATCACCTACCGCATCGCCTGGCTGGTGCGCGAGCAGGGCGTCGAGGCCTCGCGCATCGCCGCCGTCACCTTCACCAACAAGGCGGCGGGCGAGATGCGCGAGCGGGTCGAGCGCCTGCTCGGCAAGGAGTCGCTGGGCGGCTTCGTCGGCACCTTCCACCGCTTCTCGCTCGGCCTGCTGCGCCGCTACGCCGATCGCGCCGGGCTGCCGCGCGACTTCGCCATCTTCGACAGCGGCGACCAGGTGAGCCTCGTCAAGCAGGCGCTCGAGCTCGAGAACCTCGGCGAGACGCAGTACCCGCCGCGCGCCGTGCTCGCCGCCATCAGCGCGGCCAAGAACCGCATGATCGACGTCGCCGCCTTCGAGGCGCGGGCGCAGGACTTCTGGAGCAAGAGCGTGGTGCGCGCCTACCGCCGCTACCAGGGGCTGCTGCAGCAGTCGGGCGCCGTCGACTTCGACGACATGCTGTTCTGGGCGGTGCGCATCCTGCGCTCCAACCAGGAGCTGATGGTGCGCTGGCGCGAGCGGCTCAAGTGGCTGCTCGTCGACGAGTTCCAGGACACCAACGCGGTGCAGATGGA
>DATNCU010000479.1:0-3754 GCA_035607145.1 Thermoanaerobaculia bacterium | reverse complement strand
GGTCTGCCGGGTCTGCATCCACGTCGACGAAGAAAACGGTCACGCCGAGGGCCTCCAGCTCTGCCCCGAAAGAACGGACTAGCTCGAGCTCTTCCCGCGCATAGCTCAGCGCGAGGCCGAAGCAGATTTCACCCGAGTACTCCCTCAACGGAGTGGGCTTAGCCTCCGTGGCGATGTAGACGAACGCCTCCTGCGATTCACCGGAGTACGCATACAAACCCTTCATCAAGCCGCGGTCGATGATGGCGGACTGGGGCAACGGGCATGCCTCGAGGAGGCTTGCAAAGCATGATGGCTCTAGCCCGTTGCTCGCCATGAAGGATTCGACGGCGCGGCGGTCGGTGAGGCGAATCCGATCGCCGCGATCGTTTGCGATGCCGATCGAATCCATCAGATTCGCGAAATCGACCGGAACCAGGTAATGGATCACGCTGCGAAGCTTATTGCTGGTACGGCAACGCGTCACCGGCGTGCGGCGAAGCGCGGTAGCGCCAGAAGCTCGGCAGCAGTGGGATGGAGAGGAGCACGCCGGCGACGCACATCCAGCCGCCGGAGAGGATCGAGAAGCGCAGCGAGGTCGCGCCGGCGAGCCAGCCGGCGCGGGCGTTGCCGAGCAGCGGGCCCACCGAGTAGCTGATCATCTCGACGCCGGCGAGTCGGCCGCGCAGGGCGTCGGGGATGGTCTGGTTCCAGATGGTGAGGCGATAGACGCCGCTCACCATATCGGCGGCGCCGGCGAGGGCCAGCAACGTCACTGCCGCCGGCAGAGTGCGCGCGTAGGCGAGCGCTACGACGGCGACACCCCACAGGGCCGCGGCCATCACCACCGCCGCGCCGTGGCGCCGGACGCGGCCGGCGCGGCCCGACACCAGTGACACCGCGAGGCTGCCGATGGGCATCGCGGCGTAGAGCCACCCCGCCGCCCGCGCGCCGCCCCACCCGGCCGCCATCGCCGGGAAGAGCGCCATCGGCATGGCGAACGTCATCGCCACCATGTCGACGACGTAGGTGCCGATCAGCTCGGCGCGGCTGGCGGCGTAGCGCAGGCCCTCGACCACGGCCGCGACGCCGGGGCTGCGCGCTCCTGCGGCCGGCGGCATGGCGCGGATGCTGGCCACCGCCGCCATCGCCACCATGAAGGTGCCGACGTCGACGAGGTAGGCGACCGGCATCCCGAACGCGGCGATCAGCGCGCCGCCGAGCGCCGGCCCGGCGATCATCCCGGCGCTCCCGCGCAGCGAGGTGAGCGCCGCCACCGCCGAGATCTCGTCGCGCGCCACCAGCCGCGGCGTCATCGCTTCCATCGCCGGACGGTGGAAGCCGTTGAGCGCCGCCATCGCGCCGGCGGCCACGAACGGCACCCAGACGCTAGGCTGCGGCAGCCAGGCGTTGACCGCCAGCGCCGCCGAGCAGAGAGCGAGCAGCGCCTCCGAGCCGAGCAGCAGCTTGCGGCGATCGAGCGCGTCTGCCGTGGCGCCGCCGAACAGCCCGAAGAGCAGCAACGGCACCAGCTGCACCGTGCCGAGCATGCCGACGGCGAACGACGACTGCGTCAGCTCGTACACCTGGTAGGGGACCGCCATGTACGTGACCATGGTCCCCATGAACGACACGAACTGCCCGACGTAGAGGGCGCGGAAGTCGCGGTTGCGGCGGAGCGGTCCGAGGTCGATCAGCATGAGCGGGCGAAGCTACCACTGGCCGCCGCCACCACCAGGCTCTGCGTGGGCTCTGCCGCGGCGAGCCCGAGTCGGGCGGCTACAATCGCGTCGTGATCCGATACCTCTCCACTCGCTGCGCCCACCGCGCCGGCGCGGCCGCGCTCGCCGTCTCGCTGGCGGTCCTGCTCTTCGCCGCAAAGCCGGCTCTCGCCGCCAAGCCAGACCCGGCTCTGGCGCTCGCCGCTGCTCAAGCGAAGATCGACGCCGGCGACCCCGCGGCCGCGCTGAAGCTGCTCGACCCGCTGGTCAAGCGTGAGCCCAAGCTCGCGCGCGGCTACCTGCTGCGCGCCACGGCGCGGCTGATGCTCGGCGAGGACCGCGGCAAGGAAGACCTCGACAAGGCCGTCGCGCTCGACCCGACGCTGCGCCAGGCGTGGCTCGACCGCGCCGCCGTCGCCGTCGCCGAGAAGCGCTACGACGCCGCCCTCGCTGACTTCGAGAAGGCGCGCGCCCTCGACCCCGGAGATGCCGACGGCATCCTCAACATCGGCGCCGTGCAGCTGCTGCTCGGCCGGCTCGACGAGGCGACCCGTAGCTTCCAGGACTACCTCGGCCAGCGCCCCGGCGACGGCGCCGCGTACTACCTGGTGGCGAAGAACTACGCGCTCACCGGCTACGCCGGCCTCGCGGTGCAGAACCTGCAGCAGGCGATCGCGCTCGACGAGCGCATGCGGGCCACGGCGCGCGGCGACGCCAACTTCGCCGACCTCACCAGCAACCCGCGCTTCCAGGAGCTGCTGCGCGCCGACACCTACCGCGTCCCGGCGGATGCGCTGCGCGCCGAGCGCGTCTACCCAGCGTCGTACGGCGCCGGCAAGGGGCCGCTGCTGCTCGCCACCATGGACGCGCTGCAGGCGCTGGGCGAGAGCTTCGACCCGCGCGTGGAGGTGACGCCGGAGTGGGCACTGCTGTGGAGCAGCATGCGCATCCGCGTCTCCGACGACGCCAAGGGGCAGGGGCAGGTGGCACTCACCGCGCCGGCGGCGGCGATGAGCGCCGGCGAGTGGAAGCAGCGGAGCACGCGGCTGCTCGACGCCATTCTCGTCCAGCTCGGCAAGCGCCGCGTCATCGGCGGCCCGGTCAAGCCGGGCGGGTCGAACCGCTAACCGGCGCTATACGCGCATCAAGACAGAGCCCCAGTGGAGCCCCGCGCCCAGCGCGGTGAGCGCCACCAGCGCGCCCTCGGGCGCCTTGCCCTCCGCTTTCGCCTCGTAGAAGGCGAGCGGCAACGTGGCCGAGGTGGTGTTGCCGTACTTCTGGATGTTGTTGTGCACCTTCGCCTCGGGCAGGTCGAGCGCCTTGCGCGCCGCTTCGTTGATGCGCAGGTTCGCCTGGTGCATGACTAGCAGGTCGAGGTGGGCGATGCCGTAGCCGTGGTCGGCGAGCACGGCGCGCGTCACCTCGGGCATGCGCGAGACGGCGTACTTGAACACCGCGCGGCCGTCCATCACCGGCACGGCGGCTGCCGAGTCGACGATCTCGTGCGAGACGTACGGGCGCCGCCGGCTGCCCACGCCGGGCACGTGGAGGATCTCCTTCTCGGCCCCCTCGCCGTAGAGCCGGGTGCCGAGGATGCCGCGGCCGTCGTCCTTCTCGTGGGCGCGGAAGACCATCGCGCCGGCCCCGTCGCCGAACAGCACGAGGAGATGGCGGAACTGCGAGTTCCAGGCGAACTCCTCGGGCGGCAGCGCCTCCTCCTCGCCGTAGAGCACGCGCCAGGTGCGCGGCGAGAAGGGCATCAGCGAGGTGTGCACGTCGCAGCCGACGAGCAGCACCGTGCGCGCGATGCCGCTGCGGATCAGCGCATCCACCACCTGCAGGCCGTAGGCGAAACCGGCGCACTGCTGGCGGATGTCGAGCGCCGGCAGGGGACGCATGCCGAGCTTCTGCTGGACGAGGGTTCCGGTGCCTGGGAAGTAATGGTCGGGAGTCATCGTGGCGCAGACCAGGTAATCGACCTCGTCGGCGCCGATCCCCGCGTCGGCGAGCGCGGCCCGGCCGGCCTCGGCTCCGAGATCGGAGGAGCCCACGCC
>DATNCU010000242.1:0-2530 GCA_035607145.1 Thermoanaerobaculia bacterium | reverse complement strand
AGCTTCGGCGCGCTCTTCGTGAGCTGGTTCTACGGCGTGCCGCTGCACGCGCGCGAGCTGCTGATGATCGCCGCTTACTCCACCTTCCTCGGCTTCGCGGGACCGGGCGTGCCGCGCGGCGGCTTCATCATGCTGGCGCCGCTCTTCCTCGCCCTCGGTCTGCCGGTGGAGGGGATCGGCATCCTCATCGCCGTCGACGCGCTGCCCGACACCTTCTCGACCGTCTACAACGTCACCGGCGACTTGGCCGCGGCGACGATCGTGGGCCGCCGCGAGACCGCGGAGACCGCCGTGCCGGCGGAGCCCGCGCCGCTCGCGGCGCGCTGAGCGCTTCGCTGGTGTAGGCTCGCCCGCGATGGTGTTCCGCGCCCCCAAGGCCGCGCCGGCGAGCCGGCTCCCCGAGGAGCGGCGCGGTCACGTCATCGGCCGCTGGTGCCACGGCTGCAACCAGGTCTTCCCGCTGCAGCGCGGGGTGCACAGCGGCGATCCCATCGCCGGCCGCGACCACGTCGCCTCGACCTGCCCCTACGAGGGGTGGCGCTTCGAGGTTGGCGCGAGCTGGTGGGAACCTGCGGTCGGGGTGCTGCCGGCCCCAGCGGCGGCACCCGCACCGGCGGCCGCCGCCGGTTGATATCTGCGTTCGTCCTGTTTTCGGTCCAGAAGGAGAAGGGTATGGATCTCATCGTTCGCGCCTTCCCGGTGATCCCCGGCAAGGAAGAGCAGCTGCGGGCCTTCGCGCACGAGCTGCAGACCCGCCGCGCCGCGGAGGCCAGCGAGTTCTACGCCCGCTTCGGCGTGAACCGCGAGAGCTGGCACCTGCAGAACACGCCGCACGGCACTTGGATCATCGGCGTCACCCACTTGACCGGCATGCCGATCCAGGAGGCCGCGGAGAAGTACTCGGCCTCCGAGCAGCCGTTCGACCGCTGGTTCAAGAACCAGGTGCACGAGCTCTCCGGCATCAACCCCGACGAGCAGCCGCTTGGGCCGCCGACGGATTGCATCTTCGACACCGCGGCGGCGGTGACGGTGGCGCCCGGGCCTCGCGCCGAGTAACGGCAGCGAGCGCCGCAGTGCGAATCGCGCGGCTCAGACCGCTCGCGCCAGCGCGACGCCGAACCACTCGCGCTCGTCGGTGTGCCACTGCCGCGGCGCGAAGCCGGTCTCGCGCAGCAGCGCCTCGGCGCGCTCGCGCGTGTACTTGGCGCTGATCTCGGTGCGGATCTCCTCGCCGTCGAGCAGGTGCAGCGTCTCGCCGCTCGAGCCGAGGCGCACCGTCTGCGCACATTCGGCAACGAGCCGCATCTCGATCCAGTCGCGCTCGCGGTCGTAGAAGGCGCGGTGGCGGAAGCGCGCCGGGTCGAAGTCGGCGCGCAGCAGGCGATTCACCACCCGCAGCACGTTGCGGTTGAACTCGGCGGTCACGCCGGGCGCGTCGTCGTAGGCGGCCTCCAGCGTCGCCACGTCCTTGACCAGGTCGACTCCGAGCAGGAACCAGTCGCCGGGTGCGAGCGCGGCGCGAAGCCGCGCCAGGAACGCCGGGGCCTCGTCGGCGGGGCGCAGGTTGCCGAGCGTGCCGCCGAGGAAGATGGCGAGCCGCCGCTCGCCTTCGTCATCCAACACCGGCAGCGGCGCCAGCGGGCCGAGGAAGTCCGCGGCGACGCCGTGCACGCGCAGCCCCGGGTAATCGCGCACCAGCTCGTCGCCGACGCGCGCGAGCGAGGCCTCGTTGACGTCCACCGGCACGTAGAGGCGCAGCGTGCCCTGCGCGTGCAGCGCGTCGAGCAGCAGGCGCGTCTTGGTGGCCGAGCCCGAGCCCAGCTCGACGAGCTCGGCGGCGCCGGTGGTGCGCGCCACCTCGGGCGCCACGCGCTCGAGGATGGCGCGCTCGGTGCGCGTCGGGTAGTACTCGGGCAGCTCGGTGATTTCGTCGAAGAGGGCGAGGCCGCGCTCGTCGTAGAAGTGCTTGCTGGGGATGCTGCGCGGCCGCGAGCGCAGCGCGGCGAGCAGCTCGCGGCGCTCTTCCTCGGCGTCGGGGCGGCGCCGCACCTCGACGGTTACCGGCGGCGGCTCGACCGCGACGCTGCGGGGACACACCATCAACCGCCCTCGATGTCGCGGGCGAGGCGGAAGCCGGCGAAGATCTGGCGCCGGATGGGGTAGTCCCAGTTGCGGAAGGTGCCGCGCGCCACCGCCGGCCGCGTCGCCCACGAGGCGCCGCGCAGCACCTTGTACTCGCTGCCGAACCACGTCTTCGAGTAGTCGTCGTAGGGGTAGGCCTCGAAGCCGGGGTAGCCGCCGAAGTCGCTGCTCGTCCACTCCCAGCAGTCGCCGACCAGCTGCTCGACGCCGTAGGCACTGGCGCCTTGCGGGTAGGCCCCGATGGGGGCGGGCTCGAAGCCGAGCTGGTCGACATTCGCGCGCGTGGTGTCGGGCGGCTCTTCGCCCCACGGCCACGGGCGTGCGCGGCCGGTGCTCGGGTCCCACAGCGCCGCCTTCTCCCACTCCGCCTCGGTGGGCAGCCGTTTGC
>DATNCU010000232.1:0-4326 GCA_035607145.1 Thermoanaerobaculia bacterium | reverse complement strand
GACGCTGCTCACCGACGATCCGGCCGTCGACGGTCCGGCCGATCCGACGGTGACGCCGATCACGCTCCGGCCGAGGCTGGTGGCGAGCAAGACGGTCGTGCTGGCGCCGGACGGCGATGCCGACGGCAACGGCGTCCCCTCACCCGGCGACACCCTCGCCTACACGGTCACGGTGCGCAACGTCGGCAACGCGAAGGCCACCGCGGTCGCCATCCACGACGCGACGCCACTGAACACCACGTTCGTCGCGGGCTCGGCGACGTTGTCCCGCGGCACGCTGATCGGCGTCGATCCCATCGTCGCCAACGTCGGCGAGCTGGCCGTTGGCGCCGAGGCGGTGCTGGCCTTCCGCGTCCGCATCGTCTCGCCGATCGAGCCGTTGGTGCGCGAGGTGAGCAACCAGGCGACGGTCGAGAGCGCCGAGCTCGCCGACCTGCTCAGCGACGACCCCAGCCTGCCGGGCATGGCCGATCCGACCGCCACGGCGGTGACGGCGGCGCCGGTGCTGGCGCTGTCGAAGACCGACGTGCTGCACACCGACCCCAACAACGACGGCTACGCCTCGCCCGGCGAGGTGGTGCTCTACCAGCTGACGCTGACCAACACCGGCAACACGGCGGCGACCAACGCCGTCCTCACCGATCCGCTGCCCAACTTCGCGACGCTCGAGGCGGGGTCGCTGCAGACCTCGATGGGCACGGCGACCGAGGGCGACCCGGTGCAGGTGGCGATCGGCACCCTTGCGGTGAATGCCACGGCCGCGGTGTCGTTCCGTGTCCGCATCGACGATCCGTTCCCGGCCACCGAGTCGGAGCTGGTCAACCAGGCGAGCGTCACCGCCACCGGGCTGGCCGCGGTGCCCAGCGACGATCCGGCCACCGCCGCGCCGGGCGACGCCACTCGCACCCCGGTGGTCCGGCTGGTCGACATGAGCGTCGCCGACGTGTCGGTCGCCGAGAACGCCGGCACGGCGAGCTTCGTGGTCACGCTCTCGGAGGCGAGCAGCGTGCCGGTGACGGTGGGCTACAGCGTCACGGGCGCCTCCGCCACCGCGGGAGCGGACTTCACGGCCGTCGCCGACACCCTCACCATCCCCGCCGGCCAGACCCAGGGCACCATCGCGGTGCCGGTGCTCGACGACTCGCTGGACGAGCCGGACGAGACCTTCACGCTCACCCTCGCCAATCCGGTCGGCGCGCTGCTCGTCGACGCGACGGCGGTGGGCACGATCGTCGACGACGACGCGCCGCCGTCGCTCACCGTGGCCGACGTGAGCGTCGGCGAAGGTGACACGGGCACGACGCCGGCCACCTTCACCCTGACGCTCTCGGCGCCCAGCGCCTTGGCGATCGCCGTCGACTACGCGACCATGGCTGGCACCGCCGGCACGGCCGACTTCACTGCGGCGACCGGCACCGCCACCTTCGCGCCCGGGGAGACCGTGCGCACGGTGACAGTGAACGTGCTCGGCGACCTGCTCGACGAGGCCGACGAGACCTTCACCTTGCAGCTCTCCAACCCGCAGCAGGTGGTGCTGGCGCGCAACGCCGCCACCGGCAGCATCGTCGACGACGACGCACCGCCGGCGATCTCCATCGGCGACGTGTCGGTGGACGAAGGCAACAACGGTACCGTCGAGGCGCGCTTCACCGTCACGCTGTCGGCCGCGAGCGGCCGCGAGGTGCGCGTCGCCTACACGACCGCCGGCCTCGAGGCGACCGCGGGCGCCGACTTCCAGACCACCTCGGGCGAGTTGACCATCGCCGCCGGCACCACCTCGGCGACCGTCGCCGTGCCGGTGATCGGCGACCTGCTCGACGAGGCCGACGAGCACTTCGAGTTGCGCCTGTCGCAGCCGGTCAACGCCACCATCGCCGACGGCGTCGGCACAGGCACCATCCGCGACGACGACGGAGCGCCGCAGTTGACCGTCGGCGACGTGACGGTGCACGAGGGCGACAGCGGCTTCACCTCGATCGACGTGCCCATTCGCCTCTCGGCGGCGAGCGGCCTCGTCGTCACGGTGGCGTTCACCACCGCCGACGGCACCGCCACCTCGCCGGCCGACTACCTGTCGGCTGCGGGAACCGCGACGATCCCGGCCGGCGCCACCCAGCACATGGTGACGCTGCAGGTGCGCGGCGACGGGGTCGACGAGCCGGACGAGTCCTTCGAGCTGCGGCTCTCCACCGCCACCAACGCCACGATCGCCGACGGCGCCGGCTCGGTGACCATCATCGACGACGACGCGCCGGTGCGGATCTCGATCGGCGATGCCGCCGCCGTCGTCGAGGGAGACACCGGCACCCGGCCGGCGACCTTCACGGTGACCCTGACGCCGGCGAGCTTGAGCGAGGTGCGGGTCCACTACGAAACCGCGACCGGCACGGCCGGCGCGGCGGACTTCACCGCCACCTCGGGCGAGCTGGTGTTCCCGGCGGGTACGACGACGAAGACTCTCGACGTGCCGGTCGTGGGCGACCTGCTGCTCGAGAACGACGAGACTTTCGAGGTGCGGCTGTCGCAGCCGGTCGGCGCGGACCTCGGCGACGAGGTCGGCGTCGGCACCATCGTCGACGACGAGACCTGCCAGGGGCCGGAGCTGGTGTTCAACGGCGGCGCCGAGTCGCGGCCCGCCACCGGCAACAGCCCGCCGGGCTGGACGCCGCTCGCCGGCACCACCTGGACGCGCACTTCGACGCCGGCGGCGCAGGCAGGGACCTGGTCCTTCTCGGCGCCGGTGGGTAGCAGCGGCGAGCTGCGGCAGGACGTCGACCTCCGCGCCTTCGCGGCGCGGGCGGCCGGCGGCTCGCTCCGCTTCGCGCTGCGCGCCGCGGTGCTCGCGACCGGCGCCGCCAACACCGCCAGCGGCCACGTCGTGCTCGAGCTGCGCGACGAGGCCAACACCGCGGTGCTGCTGACGCAGGACCTCGGCGTGGTCGGCCCGGGCACGGCGTGGACGTCGCAGCTGCAGGTGTTGACGGCGCCCGCCGGCACCGGCTGGGCGCGGCTGCGGCTGCTCGCCAAGCGCACGGTCTCGGCGTCGAGGATCTACTTCGACGGCATCTCGCTGCGCTCGCTGCGGGTGCCGGTGGTGACCGTAGGCGACATGGCCACCTACGAAGGCGACAGCGGCCAGCACGACGGCATCTTCCAGCTGCTGCTCGCCTGCCCGTACGACCAGCCGGTGACGGCCGACTACACGACCGTCGACGGCACCGCCACGGCGGGCGCCGACTACCTGACGCGCAGCGGCGAGGTCACCTTCGCGCCGGGTTCCACCAGCACGCCGGTGCCGGTGCCGGTGCTCGGCGACGAGCTCTACGAAGGCCACGAGCGCTTCACCCTGCAGGCGACCGACGTCGAGGGTGGCGACGCGGTGCTGCTCGATCCAACCGGCGAGGGGCTCATCCTCGACGACGACTTCTGCCCGCGCAGCCCCGGCTTCTGGAAGACGCACCCGGAGTACTGGCCGGTGACCTTCGTGGTGATCGGCGGCGTCGAGTACAGCAAGAACCAGGCTCTGACCATCCTCGACTACGGCGGCGACGACGCCGCCACGCACTTGGCGCGGCAGCTCATCGCCACCAAGCTCAACCTGCTCGTCGGCGGCGACCCGGTCATCCTGCCGAGCGTCGAGGCGGCGGACGCGTTCCTGGTCCAGTACCCGGCGGGGTCGAACCCCGGCGGCGCCGCTCGCGACCAGGCCGCCGCGCTGAAGGCGCCGCTCGAGGCCTACAACACGACCAACTGCACGGGAGTGACTCCGCGGTGGTGACCACGGCGAACGGAATGCGAAGTCGAAAGGGTGTGGCGGTAATGAAGAGCCGGGTCACGTTCTCGCTCGCAGGGCTGCGTCGCGGCCTGGCTCGCCATCGCGGGCTGGTGCTGGGGCTGCTAGCCGCGGTGAGCTTCTATTCGCTGGGCGGCGAGCAAGCGCTGCAGGCGGCGCAGGTGGCGCACGAGCGGTCGCAGCAGGCGTGGCAGGCGTCGCTGCTGGCGTCGGGAGTCGCGCCGGAGAGGTTGCCGGCGGCGGAGCCGATGCCGCTGGTGGCGTCGGTACAGCGGGTGTCGTCGCGGGTAAGCAGTGGCGTCGAGCTGTCGGGGAAGTGGCTGCTGCAGAGCGGCGAGCAGCTGGCTTCGCTGGTGGGCGAAAAGGTCGCGGCCCTGCGCGCTGAGGATGCGGCGCCGCGGGCCACTGTGGGTGTGCGGCGGGCAGCGGCGCCGGCGCCGCGGCCCGGCACGCGCATCCAGCTTCCTCGCGAGCCCGAGCTGACCGATGACGAGGAGCCGGCGCGCGGGCCGGCGCGGGCGCGGCTCGCGACC
>DATNCU010000221.1:0-5052 GCA_035607145.1 Thermoanaerobaculia bacterium | reverse complement strand
CATCACCTTCGCCGTGGACGACCATGAGATCGTCGGCATTCTGGGGCCGAACGGGGCTGGGAAGACGACCACCATCCGCATGATCACCGGGTTCCTGCCGCCCACCCGCGGCCGGGTCACGGTCTTCGGCAAGGACCTCTTCACCGAGCCCCGCCTGGCCCGGCGGGAGATCGGCTACCTGCCGGAGAACGTCGCCCTCTACCCCGAGATGCGGGTCGAGGAGTACCTCGCCTACCGCGGCAAGCTCGAGCGCCTGTCGCGCGCCGAGCTCAAGCGCCGCATCCCCGAGGTGCTCGACCGCTGTCTCATCGCCGACGTGCGGCGGCAGATCATCGGCACGCTGTCGAAGGGCTACCGCCAGCGCGTCGGGCTCGCCGCCGCCATCCTCCATGAGCCGCGGGTGCTGGTGCTCGACGAGCCCACCGTCGGCCTCGATCCGAAGCAGATCATCGCCATCCGCCGCCTCATCCGCGAGCTGGGCCGCGACCGCACGCTGCTGCTGTCGACGCACATCCTCCCCGAGGTCGAGCTGCTCTGCCAGCGCGTGCTGATCATCGACAAAGGGAGCATCGTCGACCAGGGCACGCCGGAGAGCTTGCGCGAGCGCTGGCGCGGCAACCACCGCGTGCGCGTGCAGGTGAAGGGCGATCCGGCCGACGCGGCCGATGCGCTGGCTGCCGTACCCGGCATCACCGCAACGGCGCGCGACGAGGCCACCCCCGGCCGCTTCCTGCTCGACGGCGACGGCAGCGCCGACCCGCGCGAGCCGATCTTCCGCCTCGCCGTGGAGCGCGGCTGGGTGCTGCTCGAGCTGGTCGAGGAGAAGGTCTCGCTCGAAGACATCTTCGTGCGGCTGACGACGCAGGACGCCGCCGCCGTTGCACCGGAGGCCGGCAATGGCACCGGTACGCCGGCCGCCGTCGAAGCGCCGGCTGCCACCGACGCCGAGGAGGCCGCACCTTGAGGGGCGTCGTTGCCACCATGCAGCGCGAGCTGCGCAGCTACTTCCTCTCGCCGCTCGGGTGGGTGGTCGCCACCGGCTTCCTCTTCTTCAACGGCCTCACCTTCCAGACCATCCTCGACTACCTCAACAACCCGCAGGCGCTGGCGGTGATGACGCCGCTCGACCTCTTCTTCGGCGGCACGCTGTTCTTCTGGCTGGCGCTGCTCTTCGTCGGGCCGGTGCTCACCATGCGGCTGCTCTCCGAGGAGCGGCGCTCGGGCACGCTCGAGATGCTGCTCACCGCGCCGATCACCGAGGGGCAGGTGGTGATCGGCAAGTACCTCGGCGCCTTCCTCTTCTACGTCTTCCTCTGGCTGCCGACGCTCCTCTACGTGGCGCTGCTCGCCAAGGAGCTGCCGCTCGACTGGGGGCCGATCGGCGCCTCCTACCTCGGCACGCTCGGCATCGGCGCCATGTTCCTCGCCATCGGCCTCTTCACCTCGGCGGTGACGCGCAACCAGGTGGTGGCGGCGGTGTTCTCGTTCGCGCTTACGTTCCTCTGCTTCCTGCCCGCCTTCCTCGAGTTCCTGGTCAACGACCCGAAGGTGCGCGACGCGCTGGGCTACCTGAACCTCTACCAGCACATGGACGACTTCAGCAAAGGCATCGTCGACAGCCGGCGCCTCGTCTACTACCTGTCGGTCTCGGCGTTCTTCCTCTTCCTCGCCAGCCGCGCCCTCGACGCCGGGAAGGGGAAGTAGCCATGGCGCGCTCCTTCAAGCCCAACGTCGACGTCGCCACCCGCCGCAAGCTGGTCTTCGGCTCCACCCTCGGCGCCGCGGCGCTGCTGGTGCTGGCGCTGGTCGCCATCGTCAACTACCTCAGCTTCCGCCACTACCAGCGCTGGGACTGGACGAAGAGCCACCTCTACACGCTGTCGGAGAAGACGCTGTCGATCCTCAAGGGGCTCGACCGCGACGTCTCGGTGATCGTCTTCATGGACGAGCAGACGCCCGTCTTCCAGCCCACGCGCGAGCTGCTCGAGCGCTACGCGGCGGCCTCGCCGAAGGTGCACGTCAGCATCGTCGACCCGGTGCGCAACCCGGCGCGCGCGCAGCAGCTGGTGCAGAAGTACCAGGTGCAGCGGGCCGCGGTGGTGTTCGAGAGCGGCAATGAGAAGCGGGTGGTCGACACCGGCGACCTTGCCGACTACGACTACTCGGCGCTGCAGCAGGGCGGCCAGCCGCAGATGAAGGGGTTCAAGGGCGAGCAGAAGTTCACCAGCGCCATCGTCGAGCTGGTGGAGGCGAAGAAGCCCAGCATCCTCTTCACCACCGGTCACGGCGAGCCCTCGCTCGACGATTACGAGGGCCGCGGCTTCGGCCGCCTGCAGCGCTTCCTCGGCACCGACAACTTCTCGATCGAGGAGTGGGCGTCGCTGGGCAAGACCGAGCTGCCGCCGAACACCGACCTCGTCGTCGTCGCCGGCCCGACGCAGCCCTTCGTGCGCCCCGAGCTCGAGCTGCTGTCGCGCTTCCTGAGCAACGGCGGTCACGTGCTGGTGATGGTCGACCCCAACCTCGGGCAGACCGGGCGGCTCGCCGACACCGGCCTCGCCGAGTGGCTCGCCGGCTGGGGGGTCAAGGCGCAGGACGACGTCGTCGTCGACCCCAGCAACCTGCTGCCGTTCTTCAGCGCCGAGACCATCTTCGCCAGCAACTACGGCAGCCACGCGATCACGCAGGCGCTCTCGCAGGCGAAGGTACCGGTGGTGTTCTCGCTGGCGCGGTCGGTGGCGGCCGGCGAGGCGCCGAAGGGCGCGACGGTCACCGAGCTGGTGAAGACCAGCGCCGACGGCTGGGGCGAGACCGACCTCGACCACCTCGACAAGGTGGACAAGGGGCCGCAGGACCTCGCCGGCCCGGTGTCGCTCGCCATCGCGGTGGAGCTCAACTCGGCGGCGCCGTCGCCGCCGCCGGGGCTCGACGAGATGCCGGCGCCGGCACCTACGCCGCCCACCGGTCCCAAGGGACGGCTGGTGGTCTTCGGCGACTCCGACTTCGCGACCAACACGCAGCTCGACCAGCCGGGCAACGCGACGCTGATCGCCGACACCCTCAACTGGATGGTGGAGCGCCAGACTCACCTCGGCATCGCGCCCAAGGAGCCCGAGCAGGTGCGGCTGTCGCTGACGCCGCAGGAGCGCCGGCTCGACTTCTGGCTGGTGATCTTCATCCTGCCGGCAGCGGCGCTGGCGACGGGGATCGTCGTCACGGTGCGGCGGCGGCGCTAGATTCTCAGAAATGAAGCCGCGCACGCTGCTGATACTGACGCTGCTGGTGGCCGCCCTCGGCGCCTTCGTCTGGTTCTACGAGCGCAAGCTGCCGACCAGCGAGGAAGCGAAGGCGGAGGCCAAGAAGGTGCTCGCCGGCGTCAAGGCGGACGCGGTGCGCGAGGTGTCGATCGTGCGCGACGGCACTCATCCGGGTGAAAAGGTAACCGTGCGGATCGTGCGCGAGGGCAAGCCGCCCGCCGAGGAAGAAGAGAAGAAGAAGGAGAGCGAGGACGAGGAGAGTCCGATGTCGTCCTCGCCGGAGTCGGACTGGCGGTTGACTGCGCCGCTCACCGCGCGCGCCGACCGCACCGCCGTCGAGGGGCTGCTGGCGAGCGTGCTCGGCCTCGAGAAGGCGCGCACGCTCGAGAAGGTGGATCGCAAGGAGTTCGGCCTCGAGCCGCCCGCGGCGCAAGTGACGATTGTGACGGCGGACGGCAAGAAGACGCTGGAGGTGGGACGCGAGCTGCCCGGCACCGACCAGCGCGCCGTGGCGGTCGCCGGCGAGCCGGCCGTGCACGCGGTGAGCGGCACTTTCTGGAGCGACCTCACGAAGCCCGCGGGCGACTGGCGCAGCCGCGAGCTCTTCGGCGGCACCCGCGACGACGTCGAGCGCGTCTCGCTCCAGGGCGCCCATGGCCGCATCGTGCTCGCCCGCCGCGGCGAGGAGCCGTGGGTGGAGGCGCCGCTCGCCGATCGCGCCGACCCCGAGCGCTTCGACGCATTGGTCGACGCGCTCACCGGCCTCCAGGCGACGGAGTTCGTCGACCAGCCGCCGGCGCCGGCGGTGACTGGCCTCGAGCCGCCGGGGGTGGTGATCGAAGTGGTGAAAAAGGGGCAGGCAAAGCCCTTCCGGCTGGTGCTCGGCGCCGCGAAAGCGGGCGCTGAGGCCGTGCCGGAACCCACGCCCTCGGAATTCGGCGCCGCCGAGCCGAAGACTTCGACGCGCTACGCGCGCGCCGACGGCCAGCTGGTGACGCTCGGCTCGAGCGCGCTCGACGTAGCGGTGGCGCGGCCACCGCAGGAGTGGCGCTCACGCGCCTGGAGCAGCTTCGCCGTCTACGACGTCGACAAGGTGGAGGTGAAGGACGGCCAGGGGACGCTCACGCTCACGCGCGACGAGGGCGACTGGAAGCGCGAGCAGGGAAGTAAGCCGGGCGGCGCGGTGAAGATCTTTTACGGCACGGTCTCCGACTTCCTGAGCACCGTCTCCGACGCCAAGGCCGAGCGCTTGCTCGACGCCGCGTCCAGTGCCGGGATCGCCAGCGGCGCGCCGGCGATGACGATCACCTTGACCGGCAGCGGCGGCAAGAAGCAGACGCTGACGCTCTGGCCCGGCCGCGTCGAGGGCCCCGCCGGCGCCGGCGCTCCCGCCCGCAGCAGCGGCCGCGACGCGTTGCTGATGATGCCGGCGGGCCTGCCCGCGGACATCGCCGAGAAGCTCGCCGCGGTGCGCAAGGCCGAGCCGCTCAAGGAAACGCCGTCGCCCACGCCCGAGCCCTGAGCGAGCCGGTAGTGGGCGGCGATCCGGCGGCGCTGCCGCGGAATCGTGGGGCGATCCACGCTGTTACCATGACTCGCATGCCCGTGCATCGCCGTTGGTCGCTGCTGCTCGGCCTCCTGTTGCTCGCCTGCCACGCGGGCTCGGCGGGCGCCGGCTCGGCGCAGCGCCCGGGCTTCCGTCTGCCCACCCTCGACGGCCGCGAGCTGGGCCCCGCCGATTTCAAGGGCAAGGTCGTCGTCGCCGACTTCTGGGCGACCTGGTGCGGCCCCTGCT
>DATNCU010000216.1:0-6857 GCA_035607145.1 Thermoanaerobaculia bacterium | reverse complement strand
GTGCTCGCCGGCTCGTAGTGCTGCCCCTTGCCGGCGTGGTCCCAGGTGGCCCTGCCGTTGAACAGCGTGAAGGCGATGCCGTTGAGAGGCCTGCCCTCGAGGCCCACCTGGCTCGCCGGCACCTCGAGCCGCACCCACTGTCCGGCGACGGGCAGCGGCCCCATGAAGCGGCGGCTGTTCGTGCCGTTGCTCCCGAAGTTGATGGAGTTCGCCCCCCAGTAGGCGCGATGCTCCCAGCTGCCGTCGTTCCACTGCAGCATCACCTCGGTGGGAGGGTTGGCGGGATCGAGGAAGACGTAGGCGATGAGCAGGTCGCCGGCGCTGATGTTCAGGGTGGGCGACGCACCGGTGAAGTAGTGCTGGTGGGTCCCCGACAGCAGGGCCGACTGATGGCTGAGCGAGCCGCTGAAGGGCGGCGGGTTGGCGCTCACCCACGTCCAGCCGTCGTTGTCGTTGTTCGGCGATGCAGCGGTCGGGAGGGTGTCTTCGACGAAGACGAAGTCCGGCAGGACCCGCGCGGAGGTGACCGTGAACACCGCCTGGCGGGTTCCCGTGTTGCCCTCGGCGAGCGAGACGTCGGCGATCGAGATCACCGGCCCGTCCTCGTCGATGATGGTGACCGTCGCCTCGGGGTCGCCGAGCTCGGCGTTCTGCGGAGCGCTGAGGCGGACGAGGAAGGTCTCGGTGACCTCCTCGAGCGTCTCACCCACGATCGAGATCGAGATCGTCTGCTGGGTGCTGCCGGCCGGGAAGGTGACGCTGCCGCTCTTGGCGGTGAAGTCGGCAGGAGTCGTGGCGGTGCCGGCGACGGTCGTGTAGGCCACCTGCACGGCGCGGTCGCTGGGGATCGACAGCCGGACCGGCACCTGCGCGGTGCCGCCCGAGCCGGCGTTGCCCTCGACCACCTCGGTGTCGATCACCGCGATGCTCGCGGTGTCGTCGTCGACGATGGTGCCGGTCGCCGCGTTGTCGGCGAGCGTCACGTTCTGCGGCGACGAGAGCGCCAGGCGGAAGGTCTCCGCCAGCTCGTCGATCAGGTCGCCCTTGACCGCCAGGTGCACCTCGCGCTCGGTCGTCCCCGGCGCGAAGGTGACGGTGCCGCTGGTGGCGACGAAGTCGCTGCCGGCCGCCGCGGTCTCGGCGACGGTCGCGTAGTTGACCTTCACCTCGCGGCCGCTGGGCGCGGAGAGCGTCAGCGCGAACACCGCGTCGACGGTGCCGCTGTCGCCCTCGCTCACCGCCGCGGGCTCGGCGTGGAGGGTCACCGCGCCGTCGTCGTCGAGCACGGTGACGATGGCCGGATTGGTGAGCACGACGAGGTCGCTGCTGGTGAGCGCGAGCTGGAAGCGCTCGTCCTCCTCGTCGACGGGGTCCTGGCGCAGCGTCACGTCGACGGTCGCCGCGAGCTCGCCGGCGGCGATGGTCGCGGTGCCGTTCTTCGCGTCGTAGTCCTCGCCCGCCTTCGCCTCGAGGTCGGCGGTCTGGTAGGCCACCGACACCGGCGTGTCGGCGCCGCACGACAGCGCCAGCGTCACCCGTGCGTGCGGCGCGCTCTCCGCCACCGACTCGTCGGCGGCGGACAGCGTCACCACGCCCAGCGAGCGCACCGCGAGGCGGTCGAAGGCCGCCGCGGCGGCGCCGCTGCCGAGCAGGCGCACGCGCGCCTCGCGCGTGCCGGCGGGCACCGCGCGCTGGTCGACCACTGCCTGCCAGCCGCTGCCGTCGCCGATGACGCCGGAATCGAAGGTGTCGAGCACCTGGCCGAGCGCGTCGCGGTAGTCGACGACGACGCGTGCGGCGGGGGAAGCGGCGGCGACGAAGCCCTCGAAGACGAAGGCCTGGCCGCCGGCGTCGATGCGGCTCGCGAACGGCGCGAGCGAGACGTCCTGCACCAGCTCCAGCGCGGCGCCGGCGCGGGCGAGGAAGTAGTTGTCGCCGGCGAACGGCTGCGGTCCGGCGAAGCCGGCCTCCCAGCCGGTGCCGGTCCAGCCGGCGAAGGAGCCATTGGGCGCCAATTCTTCACCGCCACCGTTGCGGAGCAGGTCGGGGCTCGCACACCCTTCCTCGTCCTCGAGCGTCACCACCGCCTGACCGTCGGCGATCCAGGCGCCGGCGGCGTCGGCCAGGCTGACGATCAGCGTCTCGTGCAGCTCCTCCGTCGTGTCGCCGTGGACGGCGACCTCGATCGTCTTGCTCGTCTCGCCGGGCGCGAAGGTGAGCGTGCCGCTCGCGGCTTCATAGTCCTCGCCGCTGATCGCCGTGCCGTCGGCGGTCGCGAACTCCACCGTCACCGGCACGTCGTTGGCGGGCAGCAGGCGCACCGTCACCTGCGCGGTGTGCGTGCCGCTGTCGCCCTCGTGGAGCGAGAGGTCGTCGACCACCAGACCGGGCAACAGCGTCACCAGCTGGCTGCCGAGCGGCGACATGGTGCCGCCGGCGACGGCGGCGAGCGACACCAGGTACTGCGACGGCGGCAGGCCCGCCGTCTGGATGCGCCAGCGGCCGGCGGCGCTGGCGCCGGCGACCAGCGGCGTCGGCACGTCGAGCGTGCGCACCGGCTCGCCGGTGGCGAGCGCCAGCATCTCGAGGTGGGCGACGAGGCCGGGGGCCGCGGCGTTGCCGCGGTTCTCCAGCGCGTACTCGACCCCGAGCTGTCCACCGACGCCTTGAACAGTCGGCGTCACGGTCAGCGAGCCGCGCACGCCGGAGCCGGTGTCGTTGGTGCTCTCGACGCGGAAGCCGCTCGTCGCCAGCGCCAGCAGCTCGTTGGTCGAGCTCAGGACCCGCAGCTCGACGCGGTAGAGGCCCGGCGTCGCATTGCCCACCGGCCAGGTGCCGGCCACCGGCAGGAAGGCGCCCGGCAGCAGCTGTCCGAGCGTGCTCGTCTGGTGGAACACCGACTGCCCGCCGGGGTTGTAGATGGAGAGGTCGGCGACCGCGCCCGCCACCAGCGTCGAGGTGGCGACGTTGCGCACGCCGCCGGTCAGGAAGGCGGTGGAGCCCGGCCGGTAGGTGGCCTGGTTGCCCGCGATCTGCGCTTGCAGCGAGACGTCGGCGAGCACCGAGAAGCTGGTCTGCCCGACCGCCACGGCCACGCCGTTGCTCGAGAAGGTGGCGACCGCGAAGTAGGGGCCGGGCAGCGTGCTCGACACCGGCCAGCTGAAGGCCTGCGACGAGTTGCCGGTGGGCAGCGTCACCGGGCGCTCGCCGATCGTCGCTACGTCGACGCCGAGGGCGTTCTTCAGCACGATGCGCAAGCTGCCGGCGAGCGGCTGCGCTGCCGCGTTACTGGCCGCCACCGAGATCTGCGCCGTCTCCGTCGGCTTGTAGCCCGGCTTGTCGGCGGCGATCACCAGCGTCACCGGCGACGCCGTGACCGCGAGCGACGCCGTGGCGGTGTTGTTGGTCTCGTTGACCTCGGAGATGAGGTTCGCGGGGTCCGCCATCGCGCTGACCTGCAGCGCGCCCTGGCGGCCGAGCGTCGAGAGCTCGTAGGTGAGGGTCACGCGGCCGGCGTTGTCGATCTGGCCGGGGTAGGTGACCTTGCTCACCTCGCCGCCGTTGACGCGGAAGGAAACCTGGAAGCCGCCGGTGAGGGAGGTGCCGCGATTGAGCACCTCGACCCGCAGCGTGGAGGAGGTGCCGGCGATGACGGCCGCCGGATCGACGGTGAGCGTCGTGGCGGCGAGGTCGGGCTTGTTGGCCGCCGCCAGGGTGAGCTGCAGGAGACCGCCGTTGTTGTCCTCGTCCACCTCGGGCACCAGGGCGTCGGGGTCGACGGCGACGTGGAAGGAGTGCAGGCCGGCCGCGAGCAGCAGCGTGTCGACGTGCACGGTCACCGTCGTCGTGGCGCCGGGCGCGAGCGCCGCGACGTTCGCTTCGCCGAGCCCGACCGTGCCGTCGCTCACCCGCACCGCGGTGGCGGGCGAGGCCGCTGGTCCGTGGTTCTTCACCTGCACGGCGAAGTCGATGAGCTGCCCGGCGGTGGTGATGCCGGAGGCGACGATGCCGCCGGCGGGGATCGCGAGGTCGGGCAGCAGGCGCTCCTCGACGGTGAATTCGAGGCGGTTGTCGGTGCGGTCGCACTCGGCCACCTTCGCACTCGGGTCGACGATGGCCACCGCCGCCACCGGGCTGGTGAGCGCCGCCTGCCAGTAGACGGTGACGTCTTCCCAGTCGCCCGGCCCGAGCGCGGTGTGGGTGACCGTGCTGCCCACCACCGGACCGCCGCTCTGCGCGGCGAGGGTGATCGCGACGCCGGCGCCGACGGGAGCGGCGCCGCCGTTGCCGATGCGCAGCGTCACCGGGATGCCCTGCGCGCCCGCGGCGCCGAGGCGGGGCAGACCGATGGTGAGGTTGGGCAGCTGGCGTTGTGCGAGCCGCGGCAGCTCGAGGTTGGCGCGGAAGGTGTTGGTGAGCTGCCAGCTCGGCACCTCGTGCGCCGGCACGGTGCCGTCGAGCTGCACGTTGGTGACGTGGTACGAGTGCTGGTTCCAGATCGACCGCGTGCCCATCCAGCCGGGGTGCCCGAAGGCGTGCAGGCCGCGCGTCGAGCCGTCGCCGTAGCGGTCGCGGCTCGAGCCCATCAGGATGTCGGCCACGCCGTCGTTGTCGAGGTCGGCCACCACCGGCAGCTCGGTGCCGGTGAGCGAGGTGTTCTTGCGCTGGAAGCGGACGGCGCCGGTCGGGCCGTCGAGGATGAACAGCGAGCCTTCGTCGTTGTAGATCACCTCGCGCTTGCCGTCGCCGTCGAGGTCGAAGGCGGTGGCGGCGGTCATCGCCGCGTAGTCGAAGGTCGGCTTGCGCCACAGCACGCCGAGGCCGGCGTTGAAGGCCGTGAGGTAGTCGTCGCCGGCGACGAGGATCTCGGGCACGCCGTCGCCGGTAAGGTCGGCGATCGTCGGCGGGCCGCCCCAGAAGGTGATCATCGAATTCTCGTTGATCGGCGGCTGGATGGGCACGATCCGCGTGTAGCTGCCTTGCGGCGAGGCGCCGTCGTGCTGGATGACCTTCACGAAGCCGGCCGAGACGTAGACGATCTCGGGGAAGGGATCGGTGTCGAGGTTGCCGACGGCGGCGAAGCCGTCCTTGAGCATGTTGTCGTGCTCGACGTAGTCCCACACCACCTGCAGCACGCCGTCGACCAGCCGGTAGACGGTGTCGCCGGCGACCACCTCGTTGCGGCCGTCGAGGTCGACGTCGGCGATGATGGCGTGCTGCTGGTCGTAGAGGTAGCCGGCGCCGAAGGGGCCGTAGTAGTTGTTGTTGCGCGCCGCGTTGGCGGTGCCGATGGCGAGGCGCTTGCCGGTGTTGGAGAGCACGGCGCGGCCGACGACGATCTCGGGCACGCCGTCGCCGGTGAGGTCGCCGACGGCGCTGCCGCCGCGCCAGTCGCCGCCGGTGCCCTCGATGGGCTCGCTCACCCAGCGCACGAGGCCCTTGTTGTCGAGGGCGAGCAGGCGGTTGTCGGTCTGGACGGCGAGGACCTCGACCACGCCGTCGCCGTCGAGGTCGGCGGCGGAGATGTTGGCTTTCTCGCTCCCCAGCGGGTTGGCGGCCGTCGAGCGGAAGGACCACAGCGGCGAGCCGTCGAGGCCGGAGACGGCGAGGATCAGTCGGCCCTGAGCGTCGGAGGCGTGGGTGACGACGTCGGGGTTGTCGCGGCTGTCGACGACGCCGTCGCCGTTGTCGTCCGAGAGCTGCACCACCGCCGGCGCGCTCTGCACGTCGACGTCGGGCACCCACCACTTCTCCACCGGCTGGAGGGAGGCCCCAGGCGTCGCCTCCTCGCAGGAGCCGAAGAGGGCGCGCTGGTTGTCGTCCTCGCGGGTCTCGGCGATGGTGTTCAAGGCGTCGGCCTCGGCGAGCACCAGCGAGTGTGCGAAGGCGAGGGTGCCGTCGACGGCGAGGGTCACCGGCGTCGTCGCGCCGTTGGCGAGCGGCTGGTCGAGCACGGTCGAGGCGAGCTCGCGGTCGACGGAGGCGGCGAAGCGGCGGTCGCCGTCGCGATCCTCGAAGAGGCGCACGAGGTAGGCGCCGGCGGTGGCCGTGGTGCCCTGGTTGGCGACCGTCAAGCCGACGGTGCCGGCGAGCTTGAGGTCGAGCGGCGAGTGCGTCGCCTGGGTCAGGTCGACGGCGGAGACGACGAGGTTCGGCCCGCTGGCGCGCTGCACGGTGACGCGGCGAACGGTGCGGTTGTTGCTCTCCGAACGCTCGAGCATGGCGTTGTCGGGATCGGCGACGACGACGAGGTCGGTGGCACCGCCGACGGCAGTCCACGGGATCTCGACGGTGGCGTTGCCGGCGGCGGGGATGGCGGCGACGGTGGCGCGGCCCACCTCGGTGCCGCCTGCCTCGGGATCGCCGGCGAAGAGCGCCACCGGCGCGGCGGTCGACGCCAGCGAGCCGGCGTTGCGCACCGTGATCCGCACCGTCGTCGCGTCGCCGGCGAGCGGGCGCTCGGGATTGAGCGTCACGCCGTCGTAGCCGACGGCGAGGTCGGGCAGGGCGCGCAGGTAGTGGCGGGCGCGGTTGTTGTTCTCGTCGCTCTCCTGCACCACGCCGGCGCGGTCGACGACAGCGGTGAGCAACACCGACGACGCCGTCGGCGTGAAGCTGCCGGTGAGGGTGGCGGTGCTGCTGGCGTTCACGTTCGCCGAGGCGGTGAGCACCGGCGTGCCCGTGGTGTTCTCGCCGTCGAAGAAGTCGACGACGGCGTTGCCGGCCTGGTTGCCCTTGTTGCGCACGATCAGCGAGATGGTGACCGGCTGCCCCGGCACCGCGTCGGCGGGCGTCGTCGAGAAGTCGGCGTCGACGATCGAGAGGTCGGCGAGGGTGTCGTCGACGACGAAGAAGGT
>DATNCU010000003.1:0-2512 GCA_035607145.1 Thermoanaerobaculia bacterium | reverse complement strand
TGACAGCTGGAGAGCGAGGCCACGAACGCCTCCTCCGGGTCCACGGCAGCGGGATCGGAAGCGGGCACCGGCACCACGTGCGGCGACGACGAAGCCGGTACGTCGAGCCCGCCGTCGAACCTCCACCGGTGCGCGCGAGAGAAGCGCCTGTCGGTGAACTTCGCATCCCCGCGCCGCCACTCGATCGTCGCCCGGTATTCCGCCATCGCCCTCTCCTTTCGCAGGATTCGTCGGAGGGAGCCTGCACCGGCGCTCGCAAGCGCGCAACGCTACGAAAGGACCGTGCTAGCGGAGCCCCCACAGCCGCACGCTGCCGTCGGTCGAACCGGTGGCGGCGAGCTTGCCGGTGGCGGAGATGGCGGCCGCGGTGACCGCGCCGGGATGGCCCTCGAGCAGGCCCACCTCGCGGCTTCCCGAGACCTCGAACACGCTCGCCTTCCCCGACCTGAGGCCGATGAGCAGGTTCGAGACGTCGGGCGTGGCGGCGAGTGACACCAGCCGTTCGGGTGTGGGCCGCATGCGCTGCGCCTCGCTGCCGTCGTGCGAGCTCCAGCGCACCACGGTGCCGTCGCGGGCGCCGCCGATGACGCCGCCCGAGTGCCGCGACGAGTAGAGCGCCGCGATCCGGCCACACGTCGTGCGCGTGCTCCAGCGGGCCTGGCCCGAGGCGCGATCGAACAGCTCGACCCGGCTCTTGTGCGTGGCGACCACGATGCCGCCGCCGTCCGGCGTGAACGCGATCGCCTCGATGCGGCCCGTCGCGCGCTCGAACTCGGTGCCGGCCGTCCCGCGCTCGGTGTTCCACAGGTGGAGTCGGCGGCCGGCGCCGCCCGCGGCCACCCACTGGCCGTCGCTCGAAGCCGCGACGGCGCGGAACGCCGTGTGGTCGGGCGCTTCGACATGGATGACGCGGCGCTTGGGTCCGTGGTCCCACAGCACCACCGCGCGGTCGTCGAGCACGGCGGCGACCATGGTGCGGTCGGGCACGATCGCCGTGGCGAGGACGGCGGATTCGGTGAGGAGCGGCGCGCACGCCTCGCGGCCGCGCTTCACGTTCCACACCCGCACCGTGCCGTCGCGCGACGCACTCACGAGCAGCCGCGCATCGAGCGTGAACGCGAGCGACGTGACCTCGAGGCGGTGGCCGCCGAGCTTGTAGCCCAGGTCCTCCACCTTCTCCTCGTGGCTCTCGGCGAACTTCTCGGTGCGCGTCCCCATCGTGATACCGAGGATCGTGCGCGGCACTTCGCGCTTGCCGATCACCGGCACCTGCCAGATGTGCCGCTCGCGCAGCTCGCCGGGCCGCGTCCACTCCACACCCCAGCCGGTCCACGTCGCGACACCCGACGTCACGCGCCGCGAGGCGGGGCGCGACGCGGCGCGCGGCGTCACCGTCTTCTGCGGCGCCGGCGCCGATGCGGAGGCACTCGTGGCCTGATGCGTGGGCTGGCTCGTCGAGGGGGCGCTCGCGGGCTTCGCCGCGGATGCGCTGGGCTGCGAGCCGGATGGGGCGCCCAACCATGCCGGCTGCGAACCCGTGGGCTTCGTCGAGGGCTGTGGCTTGGGCACGACTTGGAGCCTTGCGGCCGGCGGCGCCTGCTTGGCCGCGGCCTTCTGCGGATTCGCTGGCGCCGGCTGCGGTTTGGCAGCCGGAGGCGGAGCGGCCGGCGCCGCCGCGCGGCGTGGGAGCTGGATGATCGAGGGCCGCGGCGCGGGTGCGGCGTTGGACTTCGGCGCCGGCGGAGCACTCGGCTTGGGCGCCAGCGCCGGTGCGGCGATCGCGCGCGGGGCCGCCGCGGGAGCGGCGGCGATGGCGCCGCCGCCCGCCACCTTCTGCATGGGTGCCGCCGCCTGCGCGTTCGCCTTCGCCTCGACCGGCTTCTTCGCCGCGAACGGCAGCTGGAAGACCTTCGCCGGCTTCTTCTCCGCCGGACGCGTGCCACCGCCCCCGCCCCCGCGCACGTCGCGCAGGCGCGGCGTCTCGTTCAGCCGCTGCTTGCACGCGTCGCGCAGCACCTTCGCACGCTCGGCCGCGACACCCTTCAGCTTGAACAGCTCCTGGAACACGGGCGCGCCGTCGGGATCCAGGAAGTCGGCGCGCTTGAAGATCAGGTTGTCGTCGTCGTAGAAGCGCTTCCACAGCGCCGGCGACTCCGCGACCGCGACCAGCGACGTGTGGATGACGAGCGCCGCAAAGCGGTCGATGGTGTCGTCGAAGTCTTTCCCATCGCGATGCGGGTGCTGGTAGGCGGGGTGGCCCTTCTCGTGGCTGCCCTTGCCGCGCAACCCCGGCACGTACATGCCGTCGTAGTCGATCAGCTTCACCTGGTCGTGGGTGTCCACGATGACGTTGCCATGCTGCAAGTCGCAGTGGCCGATATGCTGGGCCTCGAGCGCGTCCATGAGCGTGGCCCAGCGATCATCGAGCTGGCGGAGCGCCTTCGGGTCCTGCGCATGGCGATCCACCCACGTGTTCAGCTGCAGCCCGTCCACCCATTCCATCTTCAGCACC
>DATNCU010000209.1:0-11893 GCA_035607145.1 Thermoanaerobaculia bacterium | reverse complement strand
CAGCGAGCGCAGCAGCTCGCGCACGTGGATGATGCCGACGATCTCGTCGATCGAGTCGCGGTAGATGGGTATCCGCGAGTGGCCGGAGGCGAGCACCAGCTCCGCCACTTCGCTGGCGGAAGCGACCAGCGGCGCCGCCACCATGTCGATGCGCGGCGTCATCACGCTGTAGACCTGGGTGTCGCCGAAGTCGACGACGCCGCGCACCAGCTCCTCCTCCGCCGGCTCGAGGATCCCTTCCTTTCTGCCGACGTCGATGAAGGCGTCGATCTCGGCCCGCGAGGCCTCCTCCGCCTCGGGCTCCGGCTCGTCCTCATCGACGGGCGCGGGAAGCGCCGGCCCCACCAACGGCAGCAGCGGCCCGAGGATGGCCGCCATCAAGCGGAAGAACGGGGTGAGGGCGCGCAGCGCGGCCTCCGGGTTGCGGCCCACCAGGTGGCGGTTGACCAGCTCGGCGGCGGCGATGACGAACAGCACCGGCGCGAACGCCCAGGGCACCGCCGCGGCGACACCGAAGTGCAGCAGCGCCGCCGCGCCGAGCGCATAGAACGCCACCAGCATCAGCCGCGCGCAGAGCGACAGCAGGAAGCGGAAGGCCTCGAAGCGCGGCGTCTTGGCGTAGAGGTTGCGCAGCAGCGAGCCGGCTTCCTGCGCCCAGTGGCGCAGACGAATGGGGCCGCTGCGCTCGAGCAGCGCGGCGAGCACGGAGAGCAGCCAGGCGCCGAGCATGGCGCCGAGGGACGCAGCAGCGAGCCAGGTTCCACTCAGCGAGCCGCTCATGCGAGCCAGCGCCGGCGCAGCTTGCGCTCGAGCCGCTCCATCGTGCCGTCGTCGGTCTCGTGGTCGTAGCCGAGGCAGTGGAGGACGCCGTGCAGCAGCAACGTGCGCAGCTCGCGCTCGACGTCCGCGCCGTTCTCCTCCGCCTGCCGTCGCGCCGTCGGCACCGCGATCACGACGTCGCCGAGATGCGGTCCTTCCGCGTCGCGCGCTGCCGCGCCGTCGCCCGGAAACGACAGCACGTCGGTCGTCTTGTCCTTGCCGCGGAAGTCGCGGTTGAGCCGCCGCATCTCGCGGTCGCTGGTGAAGCGCACGGCGAAGCTCGACGCCTCCGGCGCCAGCTCGCCGAGCAGCGCCAGCAGCCACGGCCGCAGCTGCCGCCGCCGCACCTCCGCGTAGCCGCACGGGTTGTCGAGCGAGAGGTCGACGTCTCGGGGCGGGTCGTCCATCGGCTGCGCGGTCGCTCCCACCCTACCCTGCCAGACCGCCGCCGGCCGCGGGAGGAGCCGGCGCCGGCACCGCCACCGGCCCGCTCTCGGGCTTGGCCGCCCGCTCTTCACGCTCCGTCCGCCGGTTGAAGTCGAAGCCCGGGTAGTCGAGCCGCCGGTGGTGCAGGTGGGTGAGCACGCGCTGGAACGCCTCGGCGACGCGGTTGAGGTCGCCGAGCGTCAGGTCGGTCTCGTCGAGCTGGCCGTCGCGCAGGCAGTCGGCGACGATGGTCTTGATCACCGTGCGCAGCCGCGCCGGGGTCGGCTCGTCGAGCGTGCGGCAGGCCGCCTCGACGGCGTCGGCGAGCATCAGCACGCCCATCACCTTGCTGCCCGGGCGCGGCCCAGGGTAGCGGAACTTGGCCTCTGCCAGCTCGCCGCTCTGCGGGTCGTGGCGCTCCTTCGCCTTGTTGAAGAAGTAGGAGATCAGGCGCGTGCCGTGGTGCTCGGCGATGGCGTCGAGCAGCGGCTCGGGCAGGTGGTGCTGGCGGCCGAGCTCGAGCCCCTCCTTGACGTGGTTGATCAAGATCCGCGCGCTCATCGACGGCAGCAGCTTGTCGTGGCGGTTGTGGCCGGGGCGCTGGTTCTCGATGAAGTACTCGGGGCGGAAGACCTTGCCGACGTCGTGGTAGAGCGCGCCGGTGTAGGCGAGCACGGCGTCGGCGCCGATCTCCTCGCTGCCGGCCTTGGCGAGGTTGGCCACCATCAGCGAGTGCTGGAAGGTGCCGGGCGCCTCGAAGGCGAGCCGGCGCAGCAGCGGCAGGTTGGTGTTGGCGAGCTCGACGAGCTTGATGCCGGTGGTGAGCGAGAACAGCGACTCGAGCACCGGCACCATGAAGCTCGCCACCCCCGCCGCCAGCAGGCCGCCGGCGAAGGCGGAGACCACCTCGAGCGTCAGCTCGCCGCCGCGCGGCTCGCCGCCGGCAAGGGCGGAGAGCATCAGCACGCAGGCAACCCCGGCGCCACCCACCACGGCGCCGGCGCGCAGCATCACCGAGCGCTGGCGGAAGTGGTAATGGTCGACGGTGAGGATGGCGGCGAGCGACCCCACCATGGCGTAGAGCACCAGCGCCCAGCCGGTGTCCTCGAGGATGACGCCGGCGAGCAGCGAGTAGACGAGCGCCAGCAGCAGCGCCAGCGCGCGGCCGTAGAGCGCCACCGCCACCAGCGCCAGCGCGGCGAAGGGGATCGCGAAGTCGTAGACGTGCGCGCTGTCGAAGGGCGGCGCGCCGATGGCGTTGCCGAGCCCAGCCGCGAGCAGGTAGCCCAACTTGCCGCCGAGCAGCGCCAGCAGCAACAGCAGCAAGGCCTCGCCGAGGATGCTGGGGCGCGGGTGCGCCACCACGCGCCCCTTGCGCACGCCCAGCCAGAGCAGCAGCGCCACCGCGCCGAGCAGCAGCAGGGTGGCGAGCACCGGTAGTGCCCGCGAGCCGCGGCGGCCGCGGCCGGTGATCTCGCCGATCAGCGCCGCCGCCTGGGGGTCGATCTGGTCGCCCTGGCGGACGATCACCTGCCCCTTGCGGACGCGGTTGTAGACCTGCTCGATCGAGTCGGCCGCCGCCTCTTGCCGCTTCACCGTCTCGCTCTGGTTGAGGTGGAGGTTGGGGGCGAGGTTGGCGACCAGGAAGTCGACGAGCAGCGTGCGATGCGCCGCGGAGTAGCCGCTCCAAGCGCGGGCCTGCGTCTGCAGCAGCGCGTGCACCTCGTCGGGGTAGTCGAGGTAGCCGTAGACGTCGAGCTGCGCCTTCTCGGCCCCGTTCGAGAGGTCGCGCAGGAGGATGCCGCGGCCGCGGCTCTCCAGCATGGCGTTCTTGCCCGCCACCACGCCGCGGGCGAGCACGAGCTCGGCGCCCTCGACCAGCCGCTCGAGCAGCTGCGGCGCGAAGTCGCGGCGGCGCAACGCCTGCAGCTGCTCGGGGGTGGCGCGCACGCCGAGGGCGGCACCCTCCAGCCGCTCGGCGAGGTCCTGGCTCCCCTCCTCGGCGGCGGCGCGGCCGACGGCGAAGAAGGCCTCGAGCTCCTCCACCGTGCGCGCGGCGGCGGCGGGATCGTAGTCGTAGACCGGCAGCACCTCGTCGCGGGCGCGCCGCTGCTTGGTGGCGGTGGCCTCGCGGTCGAGCACCAGCGAGTCGTGCGGGGCCACGAAGTCGCGGCCGGCGATGCTCCCCGCCTCCGCCTGCGGCGCGAGCCCCCACGGCCGGCTGGGCGCGAGCGCCCAGGTGCCGACGAGGACGAAGACGACCACCCACAGGTGGTCGCGACGCAGCCACCCCTGCCAGGTATCGCGGGCGTTTCTCACCAGCCGGTTGAAGCGGGCGCCGGGGGGCGGCGGGGCGGTGGCGGTCGTGCCGGGGCTCGCGAGACGGTGCACCTTGGGACGGCGATCGCGCGCTTTGCCACCGCGCTCGCCGCCTCCAGTTGGCCCGGCGGCCGATCTCACGTCGCCACTCCCCGCGCCTCGGCCGGCGTGCGCGCGAGCAGCCGCTCCTCCTCGCGCCGGCGGTCCTGCTTGTCATAGGCGGCGACGATGCGCTGCACCAGCGGGTGGCGCACCACGTCGCGCTCGTTGAAGTAGATGAACTTGATCCCCTCGACGCCGGCGAGCACCTGCTCGGCCTCGCGCAGGCCGGGCGTGCGGCCGGGCGGCAGGTCGACCTGCGTGAGGTCGCCGTTGATCACCACCTTCGAGCCGTAGCCCATGCGGGTGAGGAACATCTTCATCTGCTCGCTGGTGGTGTTCTGCGCCTCGTCGAGGATGATGAAGCTCTCGTTGAGCGTGCGCCCGCGCATGAAGGCGAGCGGCGCCACCTCGATGGCGCCGCGCTCGAGCATCTTCTCCACCTTCTCGAAGCCGATGAGGTCGTGCAGCGCGTCGTGCAACGGCCGAAGGTAAGGGTTGACCTTCTCGGCGAGGTCGCCGGGGAGGAAGCCGAGCTTCTCGCCTGCCTCCACCGCCGGCCGGCAGAGCACGATGCGGCGCACTTGCTTCTCCGCCATCGCGGCGGCGGCCATGGCCACGGCGAGGAAGGTCTTGCCGGTTCCCGCCGGCCCGACCGAGATGACGATGTCGTGGTCGAGCATCGACTGCAGGTAGCGCTGCTGGTTGAGGCTGCGCGGCGACACCACCCGCCGCACGGCGGCCAGCAGGCCGCCGCCGGTGAAGAACTCGACGAGCGACGCGGCAGGGTCCTCGCGCACCACGCGGATGGCGGTCTGGATCTCGTGCGCGCGGAAGCGGTAGCCGGCGGCGAGCAGCTGCGACAGCTGCTCGAGCAGGCGCGATGCCGCCGCCACCGCGTCGGGCTCGCCGGCGAGGGTCAGGTTGTTGCCGCGCGCGGAGAGCTGGACGTCGAAGGCCCGCTCGATCTGGCGGAGGTTCTCGTCCTGGGTGCCGAAGAGGCTGTCGAGCCCTTCCTCGGTCAAGGTCAGCTGCGTCACGCGATGGCCTCTGCCGGCCAGCCTATCAGCTGGCGGATTTCGCGCTCCTCGCCGTCGCCGCGGAGCTGCAAGACCAGCGCGTCGGGCACGGAGAGCGGCAGCCGCTCCGCCCACTCGACCACCTTGATCGCGGGTGCGGCGAGCAACTCCTCGAGGCCCAGCGCCGCGGCCTCGGCGGGTTCGAGGCGGTAGAGGTCGAGGTGGAGCAGCCGCCCGCGCGGGCCCTGGTGCTCGCGCACCAGCGTGTAGGTGGGCGACTGCACCTCGGCGGGATCGATGCCCAGCCCGGCGGCCACGCCCTGCGCCAGCACAGTCTTGCCGGCAGCGAGATCGCCGAGCAGCAGCAGCGTGCCTTCGGGGAGCAGCTCGGGGAGCAGCTCCTCGCCTAGCTGGCGCGTCTCCGCCGGCGAGCTCGTGCGCCAGCGGCGCATCAAGGCTCTCCGCTGGCTGTGCGGCCGCACGCCTTGCGCAGGGCGGCGAACGCGGCGGGAAGCGACGCCGCGAGGTCGCCGGCGGGGATCGCCTCCGGCCCGCGCTCCGCCGCGATGAGGTCAGCCGCGACACCGTGCACGAAGGCGCCGAGGCAGGCGGCGTCCCACGCCGACAATCCCTGCGCGAGCAGCGCCGCCACCGTGCCGGTGAGCACGTCGCCGCTGCCGCCGCTCGCCATCCCGGCGTTGCCGGTGGGATTGATCGCCACCGGGCCATCCGGCGCGGCGATCAGGCTGAGGTGACCCTTGAGCAGCACCACGGCGCCGGTGACTCGCGCCGCCTCGCGCGCCGCGGCGAGGCGATCCTCGTCGATCTCGGCGGCAGTCGTGCCGAGGAGGCGGCCGAGCTCCACCGGGTGCGGCGTCAGCACGGTCGGAGCTGCCCGGAGCCGAAACTCCTCAGGGCGGCCAGCGAAGGCATTGAGGCCGTCGGCGTCGACCACCAGCGGCAGCGTCGCCTCACGCACGAGCCGGCGGATGGCTTCGGCCGTCTCGCCGCCGGTGCCGAGGCCGGGGCCCACCGCCATCGCCGAGCACCGCGCCGCAGCCGGGAGAATCTCGTCCACCGCCGCCGGCCGCAGACGCCCCTCCTCGTCCGCCGCGACGGGCATGGTCATCGACTCGATCGAGCCGGCGGCCACGATGGGCAGCACGGGCGCGGGAGTGGCCACGGTGGTGAGGCCGGCCCCAGCACGCACACAGGCGCGCGCGGCGAGCACCGCCGCGCCGGTGATTCCCGGCGATCCCGCCACCAGCAGCACGCGGCCGAAGGTGCCCTTGTGCGCCGTCGGCGTGCGTTGCGGCAGCAGGCCGCCGATCTCCTCGGCCACCAGCAGGTGGAGGTCGCCCGGCACCTCGTCGAGGAAGCTCGCCGGCAGCCCGAGGTCGGCGACGGCGACGATGCCGCAGGCGAGCGAGGCGGGCGGCAGCACGTGCGCCACCTTGAGCGCCGCGAAGGTGACGGTGAGGTCGGCGCGCGCGTGAGGACCAGGCGGCCGGTGGCTGCTGGCGTCGAGCCCGCTCGGCAGGTCGACGGCGAGCACCGCGCGGCCCTGGCCGTGCAGCGCCGCAACGCCGTCCACAGCGGCGGCGAAGAGTCCCTCGAGCGGGCGGGCGAGACCGGTGCCAAAGAGCGCGTCGACGATCAGCTGCGCGCCCTCCGCGGTGGCGAGCGCCGCCAGCAGCTCCGTCTCGTCGCCGACCTCTTCCACCTCGATGCCGAGGCCGCGGCAGAAGTCGAGCTGGCTCGCGGCGTCGGTGGAGAGCCGCTTGCCGCCGTGCACCAGCCACACCGCCGGCTGGTAGCCGCGCACCACCAGGTGGCGCGCGACCGCCAGGCCGTCGCCGCCGTTGTTGCCGGGGCCGCAGAAGACCGCCACGCTCTCGGCCTTCGGGAAGCGGTCGCCCAACGCCTCGACGACGCCGATGGCGGCGTTCTCCATCAGCACCAGGCCGGGGACGCCGAGACCGCGGATGGCCCGCTCGTCGGCCTCGCGCATGGCGGCGGCGGTGAGCACTCTCATGACGAGGCGACGGCCGCGACGGCGGGACGCAGCATCCCCCAATCCTGCAACAGCGCCCGCGTCCGCGGGCAATCCGGCACGCTCAGCTCTGCAAGCGCCGCGGCCAGCCGCTCCAGGTCGGCGGGAGTGTCGACGTCCGCCTCCGGGGGCAGTAGCGCCACGGCGAGCCCCAGTTCGGCGCAACGCGCGAGCGTCGTCGAGAGCACCTCGCCGGTGCTCCACGGCACCTCAGCGAAGAGGCGCGGCGAGAGCGCCTCGCGCCGCAGGGCGATCAGGTAGTAGCCGCCGTCGTGCGCGGGACCGATCGCCACGTCGGCGCCGGCGAGCGCCGCGAACGCCTCCTCCACCCGCGCCGGCGACAGCTCGGGGTGATCGCTGCCCACCGCGCCGACCAGCAAATACTCCGCCGCCGCCTCCGAGAGCGCACGGAAGAGGCGCTCGCCGAGGTCGGCGCCTTGCTGCACCGTCGCGGGTCCGCGCCCCGCGGGCACTACCTCACCATCCTCCAGCGCCCACGCCAGCCGCAACGCGAATCCGCGCGCGCCCGCGAGCCGCTCGCAGAGGTCGCCGAGGAAGGCCTCGTGCAGCGCCGCCGCCTGCTCCGCCGAGAGGCCGGCGCCCACCAGCCGCGTCTTCACCTTCCCCGGCCGCGCCGGCTTGGTGAACAGCAGCAGGCATGGCACGCCGTTCATCGCGGTTTGTAGAACCGCCGCACGGTGGCGCCGTGGCTGGACGGGTCGCGGAGCGCGTTCAGGGCGTCGATCCGGACATCGCAGCGCGCTTGAAGACCATGGCGATGTTGTCGGTCGCGCCGGTCTTGAAGTTGACCGAGGTGATGCTCACGAGCTCCCAGCCCTCCTCGCCCAAGGTGTTGAGCTGGCCGACGGAGTTGGGATCCAGGCGGTAGTTCTCGCTGCGGATGTTGATGATCTTGTACTCCCACTTGGCCATGACCCGCTCGCCCCCCCTGCCGGCCGGCGCTCCCGGCTGCGGTCCCCGTGACCGTGCGCGGTCGGCGCGCGAACCCCAGTGCGTGGCCTAGCCACGCAACGGGATCCGGCGGCGACGCCTGCAAGTCACGTTCCCTCAGAGAGAAGGACCTCGGAGGGGGCGGTCAGCCGCGCTGAAGCCGGCGCCGGCGCCGGAAGGCGCGCACCGCGAGCCCGAAGCCGACGGCGAAGCCCACCACCGGCAGCACCCAGCCACCACTTCGCGGCACCAGGCCAAGGTCGGCGTGAGCCGCCGACCGCAGCTCGGCGAGGCGCTGCTCGACCAGGCGGCGGCTCTCCTCCACCCGCAGGTCTTCCTCGCTGCGCTCCTCGACTGGCTCAGTGGGCATGGCGGTGGTCCTCCGGCTCTTCTGGACGCCCTGGGGCCTCGTCGGCCGGTCCTTCGAAGACGCGCTCCCGCCACCAGTCGGCGTGGTCGCGCCACCGGCGCTTCACGCGCCCGAGCGGGCCGCCGAGGGCGGCGAGGCGGCGCCAGCCGATCCAGGCAAGAGTGCCGACGATGAGCGCCACCACCCCCGTGGCGACGAGCGTCGCCCCCCACACCGGCAGCCAGATCGCGAGCACCGCCACCAGGACACCGACCAGCAGGGCGAGCAGCCAGAAGCCCAGCGCCAGTGCCGCGAGCAGCAGCAGGAGGGCGACGGCGAAGGCCTTGCCCCAGCGCGCGAGGTCGCGCGACAGCGCCTCGCCCTCGGCAGCGTAGAGCTCGCCGAGCGCGTCGCGGAGCGCCAGCAGGCGCTCCCCCCAGTCTTTTCCCCGGCGCCTGATCACGTCCATCGCCATCAGCCTATCGCGCGCCGGAGCGAGATCCGTGCCCGCGGGCGCAGTTAACGGACGAGGATACCGCCGCTGACGAAAGAGCTGGTGCCGCCGAGGTCGTCGCGCAGCCCCACCGCGACCTTCTGCCGCCCCTTGCGCATGAGCAGCGTCAGCTCGTAACCCCAGCCCTGCGCCCGCGCTCTGTCGATGTCGGCGGTGGGGATCTGGATGGTGATCGGCGCCACCTGCACCGGCGCCGTGCCCCCCTCCTCGTCGAGCACGCCGATGAAAGCGCGCAGGTGCGCCTCCTGGTTGTCGCCTTGAGGGATCAGCGTCACCTTGTCGAGGGGGATGCGCAGGTGCACCGGCACCAGCGCGTGACCGTCCTCGCGCGTGGTGGGGGTGCCGAACTCGAGACCGAGGCCGAACGGATTGGAGAGCTCGCCGAAGAGCAGGCTCGCCATCGTCCCGTCGTTCATCCGCTGCTCGACCGGCTTGTCGCGGTACCCGGTGCGGTGACGCACCCGCAGCGTGCGGTCGCGGCCGCCCTTCACCTTCACCTGGATGCGGTGGTAGCGGCCGTCGCCCACCTTGCCCGGCTGGTAGCCGAGCGAGTAGTAGGTGCGCAGGTCGTGCGCCACCGCGGTGAGCTGGGTGCCGACGTCGTTGGTGTTGATGATCGCCTTGCCGCCGGTGTCCTCGGCGAGCTGCAGCAGCGGCGCTTGCAGGTTGTAGATGTTCTGGCTGTCGATGTAGGTCGACATCCCGGGCGTGCCCGCGGTCTGCCGCTCCGCCGACGAGGCCGAGTAGGTGCGCAGCCCGCCGGCGTCGATGGTGTAGAAGGTGACGCGGTTGGCGTTGGCCTGCGCCGAGAGCTCCTGGAAGCGGCGGCCGGCGTCGAACTCGCGCGCCTCCATCAGCACCGACGACTCGCGGAACTTCTCGTTGATGGCCTGGAACATGTCCTCGGCCGGGACCATCGGGATGCCGCCGCTGACGTAGAGGATCGCCTTGCGGCCGGGCAGGCCGCCGAGCGAGGCGACGAGGTCCTTGACCGCGTCGATGCTCACCATGGTGTCGTTGAAGTACGAGCCCGCGTAGGCGCGCACGCGGCCGATGATCTCCTGCGCCGACTCCGCGTCCTCGATGTCGCGCATCATGTCCATGCGCTCGCTCTCGCGCGTCGTCCCGTAGCCGGTCTCCTTCTCGATCTCGAACAGCGCGCTGTTGATCAGCGCCGGGTCGGCGGTGAACGACACCCGCTCCTTGAAGGAACGGTTGTAGGTCACCAGCATGACGCGGTCGTCGCCGCCGACGTTGTAGTCGAGGAACTCGCGGATGCGGCGGAAGACGCGGTTGCGGTCGAAGGGCTTGATGTTGAAGTTGTCGACGTAGACGATGAGGTACAGCCGCTGCTCGTCGGGCACCGGCTCGGGCGCCGGCGGCGCGCCCGGCTTGGCGGCGGCGTTGGGCGGCGGCGGCAGCAGCGGCATCAGGCTGCGCGGCTTGCCGGACTCGTCCACCGAGTAGAAGTTGCTGATCGCCACCGGGCGGCCGTCCTCGAGGATCTGGAAGTCCTCGCGCTTGAGGCCCTTGACCGGGTTGCCCGTCTTGTCGGTGACGAACACCTCGACGTTGATGATGTCGACGTTGACGCTCTCGACGAAGGCGCCTTGCTGGGCGGCCGCGTTCTCCACCGCGGAGGGCTGCTCGGGCGGCTTCACCGGCTTGGCCGCGGCGCTGCGCGGCGACGGCGCGAGGACGAAAGCGCAGAGAACGAAAGCGAGCGAGACGGGTAGTCGCGTGTGAGATCGCATCCTGGTTGGGTGACTCCTGGGCGAGGCCGGACGGCTTAGGGAGCGATGCGGGCGGAGGCGGAGAATACCTTGCCGGAGACGGGCTCGTACAGGGCGATCACCAGGTCGTGCTCGGCGCGGCGCAGCAGCAGCTCGGTCGCATAGCGGCCGGCGTCGCCCGCCTTGACCGGCCCGGCGAGCTTCATCTGCAGCGGTATCACCGGGATCTCGGCGGTGTTGCCGTCGCCGTCCTGAGCGCCGACCCGCAGCTCGACCGTCACCGTCGGGCTGCCGTCGGCGCCAGGCAGCGGCGTCAGCTGGTCGAGCGGCACGATCAGCGTGATCGGCACCTTCATGGTGCGGCCACGCTGCTTCTCGGGCCTGCCCACCGCCACCTGCAGCGGCAGCGAGCTCGCCGGGTTGCCGAACAGCAGGGCGCTCTCCACCGCCATCGACACCTCGGCGCTGCGCGAGGCGTCGAGGAAGTCCTGCCGCGCCCGCACCTCGAGGCCGGGGCGGTTCACCTTCACCTTGACGCGATGCGGCTTGTCGTCGCCGCTGCGCTTGGGCGTGAAGCCGAGCCAGTAGAACGAGCGCGTGTCGGTGACCGTGTCCTCGAACACCGAGAGCCGCTGGTCGTTGAGGAACGCGCGGCCGCCGGTGGTCTCCGCGAGCCAGCTGAGCGAGAGATGGAGGTCCTGCTCGCGGCGGCTCTCGGCGAGCGTGCCGGAGAGGGACGGAGGGCCGCCGTACGAAGCATCGGCGATGCGCTGCGAGAGTCCCGGCACGTCCACCGGGTAGAGCGTGTAGCCGAGCAGGTTGGCGACGTCGGCGAGGGGCCGGAAGAGCGGCTCGGCACCGAGGGTGGACTCGGTGATCAGCCGGTCGGGGTCGGCGACGACGGAGTCGACGGGCCGCCACGACCAGCCGCCGGAGAGCAGCAGCATCGCCTTGCGGCCGGGGGGCGCCGCGAAGGCGCGCAGCGTCGCCGCAGCGGCGCCCACCGAGCGATCGATCTGCGAGGCCAGCAGGTCCACCATCTGCCGCTCGTCGGGGTCGAGGTGCGAGGCGTCGGTGGAGACGCGGGACAGCCCGAGCAGGCGCGAGCGCGAGAGCTGGTCGTCGACCAGCGAGCGGCGCTCGGCGAGCCGCTGCAGCCCCATCGCCGGCCGCTTCTCCGCGGCGGCAAAGGCACGCTCGAGCGCGCGAGTCGAGTCGGTCCAGGTCGAGAGCATGGTGAGCCGCTTGCCGTCCCACGCCACCACCGCCATGCGGTCGGCGGGCCCGAGGTGGCCGAGCTGCGAGGCGAGCTTCTGCAACACCTGGTTGCGGTCGCGCTGGATGCTGAAGAAGTCGTCGACGAAGACCAGCCAGCTCACGCCCAGCGGCGCGCCCGCTTCCGCTGCCGGCGGCACGACGGCCGCGGGAGTCTGGCCGGCGCCGCCGCTGCCGACGCGGCCGCCCACCACCTCGGCGAAGTAGTTGATGGGCACCACCTGGCCGTCGACCTCGAGGGTGAAGTCGGCGGACGTGAGCCCGTCGACGCGGCTCCCCTTCTTGTCGGTGACCACCACTTCGACGTTGACGACGCGCACGTCGAGCGCCTCGCCG
>DATNCU010000199.1:0-3520 GCA_035607145.1 Thermoanaerobaculia bacterium | reverse complement strand
GAGGACCGGCCCGCCAATCCGTCTCGTACGGTATTCCGACCGCGAGGTCCGCGAAGTCGTCGCTATTGAAGTCGCCGCAGGCGAGGCTGTAGCCGAAGCGGTCCTGGGCCTCGACGTCGCCGGCGATGCCGTCGGTGCTCTGGGTGAAGAAGCGGTCCGCCGTCCTGTGGAGGCCGCTGCTCGAGCCGAGGTGCAGCTGCACCGCCCCGGCGTTGACCTCCCCGGCGTAGTTCTCGAAGGGAACGCCAATCGCCAGGTCGTCGAAGTGGTCGCCGTTGAAGTCGCAGGAGGCGAGCGACCAGCCAAACCGGTCGTCCTGCTCCGGCGGCTCGACGTCCGCCGTCTGGCGGATGTAGACCTGCGACTGGTAGTCGGTGAGGCCGCCGCCTGGCGTGCTGTAGCGGATGACGACGCTCCCCGAGTCGCGGGAGGTGCTGCCGACCTCGCCGTTGTCGTAGGGCATGCCGGTCGCGAGATCGTCGGCGCCGTCGCCGTTGAAGTCGCCGGCGGCGAGGGTGTAGGCGAAGAGGTCGGTGGCCGCCGGCACGAAGATGCCGGTCAGGTTGTCGTTGCCGAAGCGTTGCGAGCGGGCGGTGGAGAGGCCGACCGTGGTCGTCTGCGCCACCGCGGCGGCCGCGCCGAGGAGCGAGACGGCGATCGCGAGACCGAGACGGATGAAAGGCGAGCGCGGCTGCGGGTGTCTCATGGACTTCTCCTGGCGAGTCGACGTGCGCGCTCAGCGGCGGAAGCTGAGCTCGTCGAGGTAGAGGGCGCCGTAGGTGCCGGTGTCCTGGCCGGCGACCATGCCGGCGAAGACGTGGTTGACGACCGCGTTCTGCATGCCCGGCAGGTCGACAGAGAAGAGCAGCTGCCTGCCGTTGCTGTCGGGGGCGCCGTTGAGGTAGCGCGTGTTCCACACCGTCAGGTGGCCGAGGGCGCCGCCCGTCCACTCGAAGTCGATGCGGTTGTTGCGGTCGTTCGCATTGTTGAGCAGCGCGAAGCCGGCGCCGCCGGCGAAGCGCATGACCTGCGCGGTGTCGTCGAAGTAGGTGGCGAGCAACGCCCAGCCGCCCACGGAGTCGTTGCGGTTGAGGTCGAGGGTGAGCCGCGTCCGGCTGCCGGCGCCGATGCCGTCGGTGAAGGTCACCAGTGAGAAGACGTTCTTGCCCGGCGTCGGGCTCATGATGAGGCTCTGCGGGTCGACGAAGAAGGTGCCGGCGAGCGCCCGTTCGTCGTGGAAGCCGGTCTCCGGCCCGCCGGCGCGGACGTAGGTGGCCGCGCCCGGCCGCTGCAGGGTCGGGCTGAAGAGGTTCAGCTGCAGGCCGAGCCGGCTGCTGCTGGCGCCCAGCTTCGCCGCCGTGGTGACCTGCAGGTTGTTGAAGTTGGTGTAGGGCGAGGAGGCGGTCTGCGACCAGAGGTTGGTGTTGCCGCTCTCGGCGCCGTCGGCGAAGAGGGCGCCGTAAAGCACCGCCTCGGCGCCGACGTCGGCGATGCCGAAGTCGTTCTCCCAGGGTGCGCCGACGGCGAGGTCGGCGTGGCCGTCGGCGTCGAAGTCGCCGCTCGCCAGCGCGAACCCGAAGTACTCGCCGTGCTGCGCCGGGTCGCCGGCGAAGCCGTCGACGCCTTCGACGATCTGGCGGCGGCGCGCGGCGGAGAGACCGCCGGCCGATCCCATGAGGACGGTGACGGCGCCGTCCTGGCCGCCGCCTACCGACTCGGCCGGGTGGGCGATGGCGAGGTCGGTGAAGCCGTCCTGGTCGAAGTCGCCGCTCGCCATCGCGTAGCCGAAGGCGTCGTTGGCCTCGCTCGTGCCGCCGCCGAAGACGGCGTCCTCGGCCCAGAACTGCGTGCGCGAGCGGTTGAAGCCGTCGAAGGCGCCGTAGAGCACGTCGACCTGGCCGGCGTTGTTGGCGGTGCCGAGGTTCTCCCAGGGGATGCCGACGGCGAGGTCGTCGAAGCCGTCGCCGTCGAAGTCGCCGCCGGCGAGCGTTTCGCTGAAGCGGTCGTCGGTCTCGGAGAGACCGCCGATGAACGTCTCGCTCCAGAACAGGTTGCCGGCGGCGGTGAGCCCGGAGGGACTGCCGAAGACGACCTGCAGCTGGCCCTCGCCGTCGTCCTCGCCGGGCACGCCGATGGCGAGGTCGGCGAAGCCGTCGTCGTCGAAGTCGCCGACGGCGAGCGAGGCGCCGAAGTTGTCGCTGCTCTCCGCGCCGCCGTTCATGCCCTCGACGTCCTGGTCGAGGTTGAAGGAGCGGGCGAAGTCGAGGCCGGCGGCGGAACCGGGGACGATGACGACCATCCCCTCCGCCACCGGGCAGAGGCTGGGGTCGTAACAGAACGGCGGCTTCTCCCCCCACGCCTCGCGCGGCACGCCGACCGCCAGATCGTCGAAGCCGTCGGCGTCGAAGTCGGCGCAGGCGAGGCTGGCGCCGAAGGTGTCGTGGCTCTCCACGTCACCGGGCACTCCGGCGGTGCTTTCGGCGAAGAACTTGTCGCTGCTCTGCTTCACGCCGCCGGTCGAGCCGTAGAAGACGTGCACGATGCCGGCGTCGTCCGAGGAGCCGTAGTCCTCGTAGGGAACGCCCACGACGAGGTCGTCGAAGGCGTCGGCGTTGAAGTCGCAGGCCGCTAGCGCCCAGCCGAAGCGGTCATCGGCCTCCGGCGGGTTGGCCTGCTGGCGCAGGTAGACCTGCGAAGGGTTGGTGGTGAGGCCGGCGCCGGGGACCGAGTAACGCACCACCACGCTGCCGCTGTCGGTCACCAGCGTGCTCGTCGGGCCGTTGTCGTAGGGCATGCCGGTGGCGAGGTCGTCGGCGCCGTCGCCGTTGAAGTCGCCGGCGGCGAGGCTGTAGGCGAAGAGGTCGGTCGCCGCCGGCACGAAGATGCCGGAGAGGTTGTCGTTGCCGAAGCGCTGGGCGCGCACGGTGGAGAGGCCGACGTTGGAGGGCTGTGCGGCAGCGGCGCCGGCGAGGCCGAAGAGGCCGGCCGTCGCAAGGGCGGCGGCGCGGCGGAGACGAGCGGGCACGAGGGGCATGGCGGTCCTCCTGTGTGACCGCCACTACGCGGGAGCCGCCCTGGGCGCGTATCACGCGTTACTCCCTGTGAGCGTCGCCGCCCGTACACTGGACGTCATGCCTTCCTCAGCGCCGGTGCGTTCCGAAGTCACTGGCCTCCTCCAGGCCTGGCGGCGCGGTGACGCGTCGGCCGGCGACCAGTTGCTCGAGCGCGTCTACGTCGAGCTGCGCAAGATCGCCTCGGCGCAGCTGCGCGGCGAGCGCGGCGGCCACACGCTGCAGCCCACCGCCCTCGTCCACGAGGCCTACCTCCGCCTGCTCGCGCAGCAGAAAGTCGACTGGCGCGACCGCGCCCACTTCTTCGGCCTCGCCGCCGCGATGATGCGGCGCGTCCTCGTCGACCACGCCCGCGCTCGCGCCGCCCGGAAGCGGCAGGCGGGTCACGATGCCGCGGCGATCACCGTCGCGGTACACCGGCAGAGCGAAATCGACCTGCTCGATCTCGA
>DATNCU010000197.1:0-3340 GCA_035607145.1 Thermoanaerobaculia bacterium | reverse complement strand
TCTTGCAGCCGCCGACGGCCACCACCGCGAACACCATCATCAGCGCGATCAGGGCTTTCCGTGTCATGCCGTTCTCCTCGAAAATGGAAGCGAAAGGTCGATTCTCAGACGTCGAAAAGGATATCACCGCTCACGGAGGGGGGTAGCTGGACCAGTCGGGCGACCAGTTGTTGCCGCTCGCGGTGAGCAGCTCCGACGGTCCGCCGTCGGCGCGCACGAGCCGGATCTGCGTGCGGCCGCCGTGGGCGCTGGCGTAGGCGATGAAGCGGCCGTCGGGTGACCAGGTCGGCGACTCGTTGCTGCCCGGGCCGTCGGTGAGCGTGCGGTTGCCGAGGCCGGCGAGGTCGGTGACGACGATGTCGAAGAGGTGACCGCGCAGCCGGCTGGCGTAGGCGACCTGCTTGCCGTCGGGGCTCCACGCGGCGCCGTCGTTGTAGGTGCCGGTGTAGCTGATGCGGCGCAGGTTGGTGCCCTCGACGTCCATCACGTAGACGTTGGGCGAGCCGCCGCGGCTGGAAGTGAAGGCGATGAGCGCGCCGCTCGGGCTCCACGCCGGGTCGGTGTCGATGCCGGGCGAGTAGGTGAGCCGCTTCATGCCGCTGCCGTCGCGGTTGGCGGTGAAGATCTCGGTGTTGCCCTCGAGCGAGCGCGAGAAGGCGATGCGCTTGCCGTCGGGCGAGAAGCTGGGCGAGCTGTTGAGGTTGCCGTCGGTCACCATCGGCTTCTTGAGGCCGCTCTGCAGGTCGACCATGTAAATGCCCGGGTGACCGTCGAAGAAAGAGACGTAGGCGATGGCGTCGCCGGTCGGGCTCCAGTCGGGCGACATCGAGATCGACTTGTGGCCGGTGACGGCGCGCTGCTCGAGGCCGTCGTAGTCCATCAGGTAGATCTCCTTCGACCCCGTGCGGTCGGAGTAGAAGGCGAGCGAGGTGAGCGCGATGCCGCGGCGGCCGGTGAAGTAGAGGACCACCTCGTCGGCGAACGAGTGCGCCATGCGTCGCGTCAGCTCGAAGCCGCCGCGGTAGCGCTTGCCGAGGATCGACTGGCCGCTCTTCAAGTCGAAGACCCGGCCTTCGAGCGCGAGACGGCCGCCCTCCTCGTAGACCTCGCCGAGCAGCAGCACCTCGTTGCCGAGCGCGCGGTACTGCTCGAAGTCGTGCGCGGGATCGCCGTTGAGCTTCGCCGCGGCGAGCTCCGCCGGGCCCTGGATGACGAAGATGCCGGTGTGCTCGAGGTCCGAGCGCACGACGTTCTCGAGCTGCGTCGCCGCCTGCCGCGCCGCCGGCGAGAGCACGCCGCGCACCTTGAAGCTGGGCGCGGCGAGCTTGAGCTGCGACTCCTGGCCGGGGCGGAGCTCGAGCGTCACCTCGGGGGCGGGGCCGGTGCCAGGTGCCGTTGCGGGCGATGCGGCAGGGCTCGCCGCCGGCTGGGCCGGCGGCACCTGCGCGGACAGCGTCGCGGTGAGTAGAAGGAGAAGCCCGATAGCGAGTGGTCTCGTCATCGTGTACTTGCCCACCGTGTTACGGAATGTCAACGGAAGATGAGACTGACGCCGAGCTCCCCCTCGCGGTAGCTGCGCGGTAGCGGGGGCAGCGGCGCGGCCGCCTGCAGGGCGCGCAGGGCGGCGAGGTCGAAGGAATTGTAGCCGGAGGAGCTGACCAGCTCGATGGACTCGACGGTGCCGTCGCGCAGGATGCGGAAGTGCACCGTCGCCTCGACCCCGCTGCCCAGCGGCGGCCGCACCCACTGGGCGCGGATGAGCAGCAGCATGCGATCGAGGTAGTAGCCGTAGGTGAAGGTCGGGTTGTCGACGCCGCCGACGGTGGTGGTGAAGGGCGAGTCGGCGCGGCCGTTGGGCGCGCCCTCGCGGCCGGGCGGGCCGGTGGGCGGCGCGGGCGGCGGCGTGGCGGTGGGCGCCGTACTCGGCGGCTTCTCAGTGGGCTTCGTCGGCTCGGGCTCCGGCGGTGGCTCAGAAGGTTCGGGCGCGGCGCTGGGAGCGGGCTGCGGCGGCGCCGGTGGGGCAGGGCGCTCGACGCCGCGCGCCGGCGCGGGGACCAGCTGCACCGGCACGTACTCGATCGGCTTCGGCGGTTTGGCGAAGAGCTGCGGGCCGAGGATGGCGCCGCCGATCACCACCACGTGCAGCAGCGCCGCGCCGGTGCCGCCCCACAGGCGGCGCGCCCAGCCGCTGCGTGCGCGCCGCTGGTCGAGCAGGCGGTCGAGCGGCTCGTGCGTCTCGGGGCGCCGCGCTGCCTGCTGCTGTCCTGCGGGCTGCTCGTTCATCGCCCGCGCCCGTTCACCGCCGGCGTCTCCGCGAGGCGGCGTCGTTCTGGGTGATCATGCCGATGTCCTGGATGCCGCCGGCGCGCAGCGCGTCGAGCACCTCGACGACGGCGCCGTAGGGCACGTCGCGGTCGCCCTTGAGGAACACCGACTTGTCGTTCCGCGCCTCCAACACCGGCGTCAGCCGCTCGGCGAGCTGCGACGGGTGGATGGCCGTGGTGCCCAGGTAGACGATGCCGTCGCGGTTGATCGAGACGATGAGCGGGTCCTCGACCCGCAGCGGCAGGTTCTTGGCGTTGGCCTTCGGCAGCGCCACCTCGATGCCCTGGTGCAGCATCGGCGCGGTGATCATGAAGATCACCAGCAGCACCAGCATCACGTCGACGAGCGGCGTGACGTTGATCTCGGAGAGGATCGGCTCGTCCGGGTCGCTGCCGCCGCCTACGTGGAGAGCCATGATGTGAGTTTAGACGGCCGCGGTACGAGATCGAGAACCGCAGCGATAGCGCCGCGCGCCTCGCCGGGGAGAGAGGGGCCCAGAACCGCGGCAGAGGTTACGTGAAATTCCTCTCCGTCAGGTTCATGAACTCGAGGATGAAATCGTCCATCTCGGTTCGCAGCGCGCGCAGGCGGGCGCCGAAGTAGTTGTAGCCGACGAGCGCAGGGACGGCGGCGCCGAGGCCGGCCGCCGTGTTGACCAGCGCGTCGGCGATGCCGGGTGCGACGGCGACGATCGACGTCGAGCCGGTGGTGCCGATGTCGGTGAAGGCAACGATGATCCCCCACACCGTGCCGAAGAGGCCGATGAACGGGGCGGAGCTGGCCACGGTGGCGAGGAAGGGCAGGTAGCGCTCCATGCGCGCCACCTCGGCGGAGCCCCCTCGACGGAGCGCGCGGCTGGCCGCGTCCAGGCGCTCCGGGGGCAAGCCCTCCTCGGCGTCGTCGAGCACGTGGTCGACCATCTCCGCGCTGCCGTAGGCGGTGACCAGCTCCTGGCCCGCGGCCACGTAGAGCTGCGCGAGCGGGCTCTCGCGGTGCTTCTTGGCCGCGCCGTAGA
>DATNCU010000163.1:0-2399 GCA_035607145.1 Thermoanaerobaculia bacterium | reverse complement strand
CTCCCCCTCGACCTCGGCACCATCCGCGGCTTCACCACCCGCTTCCACCTCTACACCGTCCCCGGCCAGGTCTTCTACGACGCCAGCCGCAAGCTGATCCTGAAGGGCGTCGACGGCGTCGTCTTCGTCGCCGACAGCCAGCGCGAACGGATGGAGGCCAACATCGAGTCGATCCGCAACCTCGAGTCGAACCTCAAGGAACACGGGCTCGACTTGAAGACCATTCCCTACGCGCTGCAGTTCAACAAGCGCGACCTGCCGACCTCGATGCCAGTGGACGAGCTCTACCGCACGCTCAACTTCAAGCGCGAGCCCACCTTCGAGGCCGTCGCCCCGCAAGGAGTGGGCGTCTTCGACACCTTGAAGGCGGTGGCGAAGCTGATCCTCATCGAGCTGCGCAAGCGCTGAGATCGCAATGAGCAAGCGCTGGCAGAAGGTCGAGATCGCCTTTCTCAAGAAGCACGCCCGTGACAAGTCGCTGGCGCAGCTCGCCGAGCGCCTGCACACCGATCCGGCGACGGTCGCCGCCAAGCTCGAAGAGCTGCGCGGCGGCGGCGCCAAGGCGGCGGCGGTCACCGACTCGGTGGACCACTACAAGGACGGCATGGCGGCCCTCTACGCCGGCGAGTGGGAGCGGGCTGCCACCCTGCTCGAGGGCGTCACCAGCGAGGGGTACGGCGAGCTCGCGGCGCGGGCGGCGCAGTTCGCCGCCGTGGCGCGGCAGCGCATGGCCGAAGCGGCGCCGGAAGACCCGTGGGTGCGCGCCGTCTACGAGAAGAACCGCGGGGCCTTCGACGAGGCGCTGAAGATTTGCACCGACGGCGGCCGCTGCGAGAACGATGGGCGCTTCGCCTACCTGGCCGCCGTGCTCGAGACGCTGCGTGGCAATCTGGAGGCGGCCCGCGGGCACCTCGAGCGCGCCGTGGCCCTCGACCCGCATAATCGGGCCCATGCCCTCCACGACCCCGACCTCCGCCCCCTCCGCGAGCCCGCCGGGACTGCCGAGCCCGCCGAAGGCGGCTGAGCCCGCGCGCGGGGGGGAGGTGGCGCCCCCTGCCCCTGGAGGGGCAGGGGGACGGGGGGATAGGGGTGAGATGGAACCCAAGGGAGGGGGTCGGGAGGGGGGCGGTAGCGGGCTTCGCCCGAGGGCGGGGGCAGTGGTCGCGATCGGCGGCGGCAGTGGGTTGTCGGTGCTGCTGCGCGGGCTCAAGCACCACGTGGTCGCCGGCGACCTCGCGAGCCTCGACGCCGTCGTTACCGTCGCCGACGACGGCGGCTCCTCGGGCCGCCTGCGCCGCGACTACGCGATGCCGGCCCCAGGCGACATCCGCAGCTGCATCGTCGCCCTCGCCGACGACGAGGGGCTGCTCGCCAAGCTCTTCGAGTACCGCTTCGGCGAGACCGGCGACCTGGCTGGCCACTCCTTCGGCAACCTCTTCCTGGCCGCCCTCGCCGGCGTCACCGGCGACTTCTACCAGGCGATCGTCGAGACCGAGCACATCCTCTCCGTGCGCGGCCGCATCCTGCCGGCCACCGTCGGCAACGTGAACCTGCGCGGCGTCGGCGTCTCCGGCAAGGTCTACGCCGGGGAGTCGGCGATCGGCAAGAGCGGCGAGCAGCTCGCCCACCTCGCGATCGAGCCCGCCGACCCGCCCGCCTTCCCGCTCGCGGTCGAGGCCATCCTCGACGCCGACCTGGTGGTGCTCGGTCCGGGTTCGCTCTACACCTCGATCCTTCCCAACCTGATGATCCCGGGTATCCGCGAGGCGGTGCGCGAGACGCCGGCGCGGGTGCTGCTGCTGATGAACTTGATGACGCAGCCAGGCGAGACCGACGACATGGACGCCGTCGCCCACCTCGCCGCCATCGAGCGCTGGGCGGAGCCGGGGCTCGTCGACGCCGTGCTGGTCAACGCCGCGGCGCCGCGGCTGCCGCTGCTCGACCTCTACGAGAAGGAGGGCGCCGCGCCGGTGCTGGTCGACGAGCGCGCCATCGCCGAGCACGGCGTGCAGGTGTGGGTCGAGGACTTGCTGGGTGAGGGCGCGCTCATCCGCCACGACTCCGACAAGCTGGCGCGCGCCGTCTTGGCGCTGGCACGGCCAGAGCACGATCCGGCGGCGGACCCGGTGGTGGTGGCGACGCGCGCGGCGTTGCGGGAAAGGCGGACTCCGTGAGCGCAAACGGCGCCAAGCCGGTCGTCGCCGTCGTGCTCGCGGCCGGGCTCGGCACGCGCATGAAGTCGCGGTTGCCGAAGGTGTTGCACGAGGCGGGAGGACGGCCGCTATTGGCGTGGGCGCTCGACGCGGCGCGCGCCGCCGGCTGCGCGCGCATCGTCGTGGTGGTGGGACACGGCGCCGAGGAGGTGCAACGGTGCTTCGCGGCCGACGACGTCCGCTTCA
>DATNCU010000150.1:0-3870 GCA_035607145.1 Thermoanaerobaculia bacterium | reverse complement strand
CGATGGGTCGCCGCTCGGGTGGGTGTGGAAGAGCAGCATCCCCGCCGCGGAGCGCAGCAGCGCCTGCTTGAGGAACGCCCGCGGCTCGACCGAGGCGCGGACCATCGTGCCGCGGTAGAGCTCGGCCTCTCCCAGCAGCCGGTTGCGGATGTCGAGGAAGAGGGCGCCCATCACCTCCTGGTCGCGCTCGGCGTAGCGCAGGAGCAGGTAGCGCGCGACGGCCTCCGGGTTGCCGAGCGGCAAGCGGTCGGGCAATTCCGCACGCGCCACGCGGCGCGCCAGCTCGAGCGCGGCGAGCAGGGTCGCCGCCTTCGCGTTGCCAAGCCCTCGCCGTTGCAGCGCGCCGCCGTCGAGCGCGGCGAGGCCAGCGAGGCCGCCCGCCACCGACAGCAGCTCGCGCGCGAGGTCGAGCGCCGAGGTGCCCGTGACGCCCGTACGCAGCAGCACTGCCAGTAGCTCGGTGTCGGTGAGGGCGGTGCCTCCTTCGCGCAGCAGTCGCTCGCGCGGGCGGTCGTGGGCGGGCAGCTCGCGGATGGAGGAGACGCGGGGGAGCAGGCGCGGGAAGGGCGCCGCGTCCTCGGGAAGGGAGTCGGGCGGCAGTGGGAGCGGGAACGGATCGGCGCGAGGTTCTACGTCCATGCAAGGATGATCGGAAAGCGCGGGCGAAATCGCTCGCCAAGTGAACGGGCCAAGTGAACGGGAGTGAGGGGAGATGAGCGACGTTCCCGACAATTTTCTCGGCCTTCCCGAGGAGGCGAGCCGCTACGAGACGAGCCGCGTGGTGGTGCTGCCGGTGCCGTTCGAGCGCACCACCTCTTACGGAAAGGGGACAGCGCTGGGCCCGGCAGCGATCTTGGAGGCCTCGCGCCAGGTAGAGCTGTGGGAAGAGATGCTGCGTAGCGAGCCCTGGCGAATGGGGATCGCCACGCTGCCGCCGTTCGTCTCCGACATGCACGACGCGGGGGGGCCGCTGGTGGAGCTGCAGGCCGAGGCGCAAGTGCACCTGGCGGCCGGTAAGTTCCTCGTCAGCCTCGGCGGCGAGCACAGCCTAACCACTGCTCCGGTGCGCGCCGCGCGCTGGCTCCACCGCGAGCTGGGAGTCGTGCAGTTCGACGCCCACGCCGACCTGCGCGCCGAGTACGACGGCACGCCGTGGAGCCACGCGAGCGTCATGCGCCGTTTGCACGAGGACGGCGTCCCGGCGCTCGCCGTCGGCATCCGCGCGCTCTGCGACGAGGAGGCGGCGTTGATAGCCGACAAGCAGCTGCCGACGATCTGGGGCTGGGAGCTACCGGCGCGCGAGCGGTTCCTGGCCGAGATCGAGCGCCTGCCCGAGAAGGTCTACCTCACCTTCGACGTCGACTTCTTCGACCCTTCGCTGATGCCGGCAACCGGCACGCCGGTCCCCGGCGGCGGCGAGTGGTATCCGACGCTCGACTGCCTGCGCGAGCTGTTCGCCCGCAAGACCGTAGTGGCGATGGACGTCGTCGAGCTGGCGCCGCAGCCGGGGTCACACGGGGCCGACTTCCTGGCGGCGAGCCTCGTCCACAAGTGCCTGGCCTACCTGCAGGCCGGTGGCAGGACGGCGAGCTGACCGCGTCGCGCGATCGTGATCTGAGGCGCGGATAACATCGCGCTGCGAAAGGGTGAGGGTGGCCATGCAACCACCGTTGATGGAGACGTGCATCCAGAGCTCGGGGAGGCTGCGCACGCGCCACCTGCCGGCGCTCTACCTCGATCCGTCGTTCTTCGCGGCGTACGTCGCTGCGGCCGCGGCAAGGCGGCCGCCCGAGGCAGGCCTCGGGTCGTCACTGCCCACCCCGTCCGCCGACGAAGCCAGCCACTTCGCCGAGCTCGCCCGCCGCCAACGCGAGGGCACGCTCGGCCTCACGCTCGTCGCCAGCTCGCTCACCTTGCTGCGTTGGATACAGGACATGGCGGCGGTCTACCACGCCGAGCACCGCGACGAGCATCACGCCGGCGCGCTCGAGGACTCCGACTTCGAGGGCTTGCGCTTCCAGGGCTGGCTCCAACACCTGCTCGGCGACGCCCTCGACGGCGTGCTGCAGGTCGACCTGCACGCCTTCGATCTCGCGATCGACGTCGCGTGGGACCAGCTGCCCGCGCTTGCCCTCCTCGACGGCGCCGCGCGATGCACGCTCGACGCCCTCGCCGCGCGCCACCTCGGCTGCACCCACCTCGCCACGCTGCTGCCGGAGATGCTCCGCGTCTGCGAGCAGCTGCGCGCCACCGGCGGGCCGCAGCCGCTGCTCGGCCCGGCGGCGGTGCTCGCGGCGATGCCGCCGGCGCCCGCGCCGACACCGGCCGACGGTCCGTAACCGCTAGGATCCGCGGCATGCCCGTCCGCCTGCTCCGCCGGGACCAGGAGGCCCTGCTCGCCGAGGAGCGTGCCGCTCTCGGCGAGCTGCAGGTGGCGCTCGGGCGCGTCGAGGCCGAGGCCGACGACCGCGCCGCGCTCGCCGAGTCGATCCGCCAGCTCGACGAGCTGTTCCTGCTCGTCGTCGTCGGCGAGTTCAACGCCGGCAAGAGCACGCTCATCAACGCTCTGCTCGGCAGCGCCGTGCTCGAAGAAGGCGTCACGCCGACCACCACCGCCATCCACCTGCTCCGCCACGGCGAGACCGCCTCGCGCCGCGCCACGAGCGAAGGCATCGAGGAGCTCACCGCGCCGCTGCCGCTGCTCGAGCACCTCACCCTCGTCGACACCCCGGGCACCAACGCGCTCGACCGCCGCCACGAGGCGATCACCGACCGCTTCGTGCCGCGCGCCGACCTGGTGCTCTTCGCCACCTCCGCCGACCGCCCGTTCACCGAGAGCGAGCGCGCCTTCCTCGAGCGCGTGCGCGCGTGGGGCAAGAAGATCGTCGTCGTCCTCAACAAGGTCGACATCCTGCGCAACGACGCCGAAGTCGCCGAGGTGGTGCGCTTCGTCGAGGGACACGCGGCGCGCCTGCTCGGCGTCGAGACACCGGTCTTCCCGGTAGCGGCGCGACTCGCGCTCGAAGGGCAGCTCGAAGGCGACCCCGACAAGCTCGAGCGCAGCCGCTTCGGCGCTTTACAGCGTTACCTCACCGACCGCCTCGACGCCGCCGAGCGCGTGCGCCTCAAGCTCGACAACCCGCTCGGCGTTGGCCTCCGCCTCGCCGAGCGCTACCGCGACGGCGTGAGCGAGCGGCTGGCCCTGCTCGGCGCCGACTTCACGGCGCTCGACGACATCACGACACAGCTGGCGCTCTACCGCGAGGACCTCCAGCGCGAGTTCCGCTTCCGCCTTGCCGACGTCGACAACCTGCTGCACGAGCTCGAAGCGCGCGGCATGCGCCACTTCGAGGAGACGCTGCGCCTCACCCGCATCCCCGAGCTGCTCAACCGAGCGCGCGTCAAGGCCGACTTCGAGCGCAAGGTGATCGCCGACCTGCCGCAGCAGGTGGAGGCGAAGGTGCGCGAGATCATCGACTGGCTGGTGGCGAGCGAGCTGCGCCAGTGGCAAGGCGCGAGCGCCCTCCTCGAGGAGCGCAAGGCCGAGCACGCCGAGCGCATCGTCGGCCGGATCGGCAGCTTCGATCAGGATCGGCAGCGTCTGCTGGAGACCGTCGGTCGCGCCGCCCAGCGCTCGCTCGAGACCTTCGACCGCGAGGCGCAGGCGCACCGCATCGCCGACGACGTGCAGGCGGCGGTGACGCGCACCGCGATGGTCGAGGTGGGCGCCGTCGGCCTCGGCGCCGTCCTCACCGCCATCGCCACCACCCACCTCGCCGACTTCACCGGCATCCTCGCCGCCGGCACCCTCGCCGCCCTCGGCCTCTTCATCCTCCCCGCCCGCCGCAAGAAGGCCCAGCGCGACCTGCA
>DATNCU010000140.1:0-4805 GCA_035607145.1 Thermoanaerobaculia bacterium | reverse complement strand
GCGCAAGGACGGCGCGATGGCGCTGCGCCGCGGCTTCGAGCTGCGCAACGGCGAGCGGGTGGCGGTGGTCGAGGACGTGGTCACCACCGGCAAGTCGACGCTGGAAGCGGCGGCGGTGGCGAGCGGTCACGGCGCCGAGGTGGTCGCGGTTGGTGCGATCCTCGATCGCAGCGGCGGCAAGCATTCGTTCACGGTGCCGTTCGCCTCGCTCCTCGCTCTCGACTTCCCGACCTGGCCGGCGGCCGAGTGTCCGCTCTGCGCGGCGGGCGGCAAGCCCGAGAAGCCGGGGAGCCGCGGTTGAGCCGTGGCTGCTGACGACGGGACCGGCGCGCCGCGTGGCCTCGTCGCGAAGCTGCGCGGTCGGCGGCTGCTGGTGCTCTCCGTGCTGCTCCCCGCCGCGATCGCCTTGCACGTCTACCTGGTGTGGCTCGGCGGCGGCTGGAGGCTCTTCGCGCTGATCGAGCTCGCGGTGGGCGGCTTCGTGGCGCTCGCCATGCGCGAGGCGAAGCGGCTCGACGGCGCGCGCTGAGCGGCGCCCTACAGGAAGCTCTTGAAGCGGCCGCGGTCGAGCTTGTCGACGGCGCGGCGGAGCGCTTCGATGCGGCCGTGGCTGTCAGCCTCGGCCTTGGGCACCCAGAGGTCCCACTCGAGCTCGGAGCCGTCGTTGACGGTGGCGTGGAAGGCGCCCTTGTCCTCGTGCCAGTGGGGCTCGGCGTCGGCGAGCACCCAGCCGGAGAGGAGGTAGCTCTCGAGCTCGACGTCGGTGTAGGAGAGCGGCGGCAGGAGATCGGTGGCCATCGGCAGCGGTTTTACCACAAGAGCGCGACGATGGCGCCGCGAGCGCCTCGATCAGGGCGTCGCGGCTGCGGCGGCTTCGACGCCGGCGAGACGGGCGAACGGCTCGCGCAGCATCTCGGGCGCGCGGCAGGGGCGGCGGCTCTCGCGCTCGACCCAGACGTGCTCGCTGCTGCCGGTGGCGAGCAGCGTCTCGTCGCGACGGACCTCGTAGGCAAACCGCGTCAGCCGCGAGCCGACGCGGTCGATCCACGCGGTGATGGCGACGGTCTGGCCGTAGTGGGCCGGTTGGCGATAGCGGATCTCGATGCCGGTGACGACCATCAAGTAGCCCATCGCCTCGACGTCCGCGTAGGGGATGCCGCTGGTTGCGCAGAGCCGCGTGCGGGCGAGCTCGAACCAGGCGACGTAGTTGGCGTGGTGGACGTGGCCCATCTGGTCGGTCTCGATGTAGCGGACTTCGACGTCGACGGTGCTGCGGATGGGGTCGGGCACGGTGGGCGGATTATGGCGCGATCGGAGCGGAGGAGAGGGTCGGTGGTGGGCCGGTGTGGGCGCCGGGCTGCGCGGGTCCCCGCCTCGGTCGGTATCCCGTCCGTGCTCGACGAGGACGTCTGCGCGCGGACGGGAGCCCTCCGCCCGGGCGCCCGCTCCGCCCGGTGCCCACGCCGGCTCGCAACAGTCGTGTCGAATGCACCCATAAGATCTCGCGCTCGTGCGTGTCGACTTGGTGATTCCCGCGTTCAACGAGGAACGCGTCGTGGGTGAGGTGGTGGCCTCAATTCCGCGGCCGCCTGTTCATCGCGTCGTCGTTGCCGACAACAACTCGCGCGATTCCACGGCCGTTGTCGCCGCGGCGGCCGGTGCGATCGTGGTCCCGGCGCCGCGGCAGGGGTACGGCAGCGCCTGTCTCGCCGGGCTGGCGTGGCTTCGCGAGCATGAGCCGCCCGAGGTGGTGGCGTTCCTCGATGCGGACGGCTCAGACTTTGCGGAAGAGCTGCCGCTGTTGCTGGCGCCGATCGCGGCCGGCGAGGTCGACCTGGTGATCGGCTCGCGGGTGCTTGGCAGGCGCGAGCCGGGAGCCTTGCTGCCGCAGGCGCGGGCGGGAAACCTTGTCGCCTGCGCGTTGATCGCGCTGCTCTATCGACATCGCTACACCGATCTCGGGCCATTTCGCGCGGTTCGCTGGGACGCGCTCGAGCGGCTGGGGATGCGCGATCCCGACTTCGGTTGGACCGCCGAGATGCAGGTGAAGGCGCTACGCCACGGGCTGCGCGTGGCCGAGGTGCCGGTGTCCTATCGCCGCCGCGTCGGCGTGTCGAAGATCACCGGCACCGTCTGGGGCACGCTGCGCGCCGGCCACAAGATCCTGTGGACGGTGCTCCGCTACGCCGGTCAGCGTTGACCGAGGACGCGGACTAGCGCGCCCTTGCCGCGGCCGATCGACTGCGCGTCGTACCAGAGGTCGATCGAGCGGATGACGCGATCGTGCCCCGCGAGGTCGATGACACGCGAGTGGCCGCCGGCGCGGATGACCTCGCGCAAAGCGAGCTCCTGGCTCTCGCCGTTGCCGAAGTGGACGACGAGCTTGTGGAACTGCACCGGGCGCTCGAAGACGCGCAGCTGGAGATGGCGGAAGTCGCCGCGGGCGGCGGTGACGGCGATGGTGTCGTGGTCGAGCTTGTCGGTGACGCGGCGCTCGCCGAGCAGCGTCCAGCCGCCGCGGCGGGCCGAGGCGGCGCCGGGGAGCGCGAAGAGGCCGAGGACGAGGGCGAGCAGCGCGAGCGAGGCGATGGAACGACGCATGGGAACCTCCTGACCGGGTAATCGAGTTTGTCGATGGCGGCGGCGCCCGGCTTCCTTGCGTCGAGCACCGACCGCGTCGAGTGGAACGCACCGAGGTGCGCTTTCCTGCGGCCATCGATCCTCGCACCACGTGCGGCGCGGCGGCAACTGACCCCGCGCACCGGCTTCCGCTGCGGCGCGGTGCGCCGCGTCGCACATCGAGTGTGCCGGGCATCACCCTGGTAGACTGCCGCACCGCGGCACGCGCCTCCTTCGGTGCGGCCCGGGAGGAGCTTCCGCCGTGCCGGTCTATCCCTACCAAGGCCTCTGGCCACGATTGGGCGAGCGGGTGTTCCTCGCCCCGTCGGCCGAGGTGGCCGGCGACGTCGAGGCGGGCGAAGACGTCTCGTTCTGGTTCCACACCGCGGCGCGCGGCGACGTGAACCGCATCCGCATCGGTGCCCGCACCAACGTGCAGGACGGCACGGTGCTGCACGTCACTCATGAGACGCATCCGCTGGCGATCGGCGCCGGCGTGGTGGTCGGCCACGCCGCGGTGCTGCACGGCTGCACGGTGGAGGACGGCGCCCTGATCGGCATCGGCGCGCGCGTGCTCGACGGCGCGGTGATCGAAACCGGCGCGCAGGTCGGCGCCGGCGCCGTCGTCGCGCCAGGCACACGCGTCCCCGCGCACCACCTGGCGCTCGGCGTGCCGGCGCGCGTCGTGCGGCCGCTCTCCGACCGCGAGCGGGCCACCATTCCCGAGATCGTCGAGCGCTACTTGCGGCTCAAGGAGCGTTACCGCGCGGCGCTCGCCGAGAGCGCGCCACTACCCGCGGGAGCGGCGCGATGACCGAGTACCGCCGCGTCAAGGGCACGCGCGACCTCCTTCCGCCGGAGACCGCGGTGTGGGCCGCCGTGGAAGCGACGGCCCGCCGCGTCTTCGCCCTCTACGGCTACCAGGAAGTGCGCACGCCGCTGCTCGAGCACACCGAGCTGTTCGTGCGCACGGTGGGCGAGTCGACGGACATCGTCGGCAAGGAGATGTACACCTTCCCCGACCGCAAGGGGCGCAGCCTCACGTTGCGGCCGGAGAACACGGCGCCGGTGGCGCGCGCCTTCCTCGAAGACGGGCTGCAGGCGGGGCCGCTGCCGGTCAAGCTCTTCTACATCGGTCCGCAGTTCCGCTACGAGCGGCCGCAGAAGGGGCGCTACCGGCAGTTCCACCAGATCGGCGCGGAGCTGCTCGGCGACGCCTCGCCCTGGTCCGACGCCGAGCTGCTGCTGATGCTCGACCGCTTCCTGCGCGAGCTGGGCTTCACCGAGCTCGAGGTGCTGCTCAACACGGTGGGCGACGCGGCCTCGCGCCACGCCTACTCCGCGGCGTTGCGGGCGTACCTGCAGCCGCACGCCGAAGCGCTCGGCGCCGACAGCAAGCGCCGGCTGGAGACCAACCCGCTGCGCATCCTCGACAGCAAGGACTCGAAGGAGCGCGACCTGCTCGCGGGGGCGCCGGCGCTCGCCGATCACCTCACTGACGCGGCGCGCACACATTTCGCTACCGTCTGCGAAGCGCTCGACGACTTCGGCGTCAAGTACAAGGTGAGCGATCGCCTCGTGCGCGGCCTCGACTACTACACCGACACGGTGTTCGAGATCGTCTCACGCGATCTCGGCGCGCAGGACGCGCTGGTGGGCGGCGGCCGCTACGACGAGCTGGTCGCCGACCTCGGTGGTCCGCGCGTGCCGGGCATCGGCTTCGCCATCGGCGAGGACCGCCTCATCGAGGTGCTGCCGCCGAGCTTCCGCGAGCGCGCGGCCGCGGCGCCGTCCGTGCTGGTGGTGCCGATCGGCACCGTGCCGGCGGCGCTGGCGCTGAAGGTGGGCGAGGAGCTGCGCTCCGCCGGCCTCGCCGTGGAGGTGGAGGCCGCTGGGCGCGCGCTGCGGAAGGCGCTGGAGCGCGCCGGGCGGCTGGGGGCGCGCTGGGTGGTGCTGCTGGGCGAGGACGAGGTGGGGCGCGAAGCGGTGACGGTGAAGGACCTCAAGGACGGCGAGCAGCGCGAAGTGCCGCGCGGCGCGCTGCCGGCGTGGCTCGGGACGAGGATGGAGAGCGGACAGTGATGAAGCGGATCAACTCATGAAGAGAACAGGTGCGGGATCGCTGCGGGTCGAGAACGTCGGGGACCGCGTCAAGCTCGCTGGCTGGGTGGCGCGCCGGCGCGACC
>DATNCU010000469.1:0-10164 GCA_035607145.1 Thermoanaerobaculia bacterium | reverse complement strand
GACGAGCTCGAGGGCGAGCCGCTGGTGCCCGAAGCGCCGTTCGTGGGCCACTTCCAGGGGCCGGAGCAGGAAGTCGACTGGGCGGTGGCGTGGTTGCTCGAGGAAGGCGCCGACCCGGTGCAGGAGAGCTACGTCAACCTGATCCCCACCGCGCAGGGCGGGACGCACGTCGCCGGCCTGCGCGCTGGCTTGACGGAAGCAGTGCGCGAGCTCGCCGAGTTCCGCGACCTGCTGCCGCGCGGCGTCAAGCTGGCGCCCGACGATGTCTGGGAGCGCTGCACCTACGTGCTGTCGCTGCGCACCAAGGACCCGCAGTTCTCCGGGCAGACGAAGGAGCGGCTGACCTCGCGCGAGGCGGCTGCCTTCGTCTCCGGCGTCGCCAAGGACGCCTTCTCGCTCTGGCTCAACCAGCACACCGAGCTCGCGGAGCGCATCGCCCAGATCGCCATCGACAGCGCCATGCGGCGCCAGCGGCTGGCGAAGAAGGTGCAACGCAAGAAGGTGGCGGCGGGACCGGCGCTGCCCGGCAAGCTCGCCGACTGCACGCACGAGAACCTCGAGGAGACCGAGCTGTTCCTGGTCGAAGGCGACTCGGCGGGCGGCTCGGCAAAGCAGGCGCGCAGCAAGGAGACGCAGGCGATCCTGCCGTTGCGCGGCAAGATCCTGAACGCCTGGGAGGTGGCGCCCGACGAGGTGCTGGGCAGCAAGGAAGTGCACGACATCGCGGTGGCGCTCGGCGTCGATCCCGCCTCCGCGGACCTCACGGGGCTGCGCTACGGCAAGGTCTGCATCCTCGCCGACGCCGACTCCGACGGCGCCCACATCGCGACCTTGTTGTGCGCGTTGTTCGTGCGCCACTTCCGGCCGCTCGTCGAGGCCGGCCGCGTGCACGTCGCGATGCCGCCGCTCTATCGCATCGACGTCGGCAAGCAGGTCTTCTACGCCCTCGACGAGGGGGAAAAGAAGGGCGTCCTCGACCGCATCGCGGCCGAGAAGCTCAAGGGCAAGGTGAACATCCAGCGGTTCAAAGGGCTCGGCGAGATGAACCCGCTGCAGCTGCGCGAGACGGTGATGGCGCCCGAGACAAGGCGCCTCGTCCGCCTCGAGCTGCAGACGGGCGACGGCGCCGACGAGATCATCGACATGCTCCTCGCGAAAGGGCGCGCCGCCGATCGGCGGGCCTGGTTGGAGGAGAAGGGAAACCAGGCGGAGGTGTTGTCTTGAGCGAGATCGAAGTGAGGCAGACGGGCGACCCCAGCGCGGCGTTGCAGATCGAGGAACTGGTGGAGGGTAGCGGTGCCGCCGCGCAACGCGGCCAGCAGCTCGAAGTGCTCTACACGCTCTGGCTGTTCGACCCGCGCGAGCCGGGTCACAAGGGGCGCAAGGTCGACAGCACCGACCAGCACGGCGGCGTGCCGTTCGGCTTCCGCCTCGGCGCTGGGCAGGTCATCAAGGGGTGGGACGCCGGCGTCGAGGGGATGAAGATCGGCGGCAAGCGGCGGCTGGTCGTGCCGCCCGCGCTCGGCTACGGCGCGCACGGGGCCGGCGGCGTCATACCGCCGGGGGCTACGTTGCTGTTCGAGGTCGAACTCCTCGACACGCACCCCTAGCGGGTCGCGCGCCTAGCTGCGCGATTCAGGAAGGCGCTGGTATCGGCGCCAACGACTGTGCTCCATTTCTCTCGACGCATCGGGTGGGTTATGCCACAATCGCATTGCCGCGCCGGGACGCCCACACCTCGTACCCACCGATCGTTGGCGCTCCGCCGCGGCGGCCTGGACCAGCGGCGGCTCAGCCGAACTCTTTGACCGGCGGCGCCTGCTGGGGGCCGACGCGCCCGGCGACGATCTCGGCCTTGAAATAGTTCTCGCCGCGCACGGGGTTGCCGGCAAGCCGCCGCAGCATGGCGAGCTGGCCGACGTGGGTCAGGGCGTCGGCGATCGGTCCCTGGAAGAGCCGCTCGGGCGATGCGGAAAGCGGCTCGTCGCCGGCAAGCGCGCCATCGAAGCGCGCAAGCGCCGCGAAGAAGCGCTCGCACTCCGCTGGCCAGGCCCGCGCCGTCGAGTCCGACCAGAAGCTTCGGCCCTCGACCAGCGCGCACGCCCAGTCGAACAAGTCGCCGACGTGGGCGAGGATCTCGCCCGCCGAGCGCGACTCGGGCGCGGCGCGGAACTTCGCGAAACCCGGCGGCGCGTCGCGGATCGCCTTGCCGCCGCGGTAGGCGAGCGTTGCCAGGCAGTGGCGGAGGAACTGGCGTTGCGTTGCTTCGTCCACGTGCGGACCTCGCCTTTCGCCCGGCCGTTCAAGCGGAGATGCCGAGCACCTCGAAGCGACCATATTGCAGGAAGTGACGGTCGAAGGTGAAGGCGGCACCCAGGCGGCGGGCTTCGATGACGGCGAAGGAGATGGAGTCGCAGAGGCTCCAGTCCTTGTCGCCGTAGCGAGCCAAGAGCTCCTTGCCGCGCTGCTCCTCGTGGGGAAGGGCGTGGAGAACGGGCAGCCCGCCGGTGAAGAGCCATTCGCGCGCCAGGTTGCGGCCGAGCTTGCGCAGCAGCAGGGCGTGCGTCTCGGCCTCCACGTAGTTGGTGACGAAGCCCGGCCGCCGCTCTTTGGCCAGGCTCCGTGCTACGGCGGCGGCAGTGCGGTGATCGGCGTCGTCGGCGTCGAGCAGCGCCAGCACGGCGCTCGAGTCCCAGAGCACCACGCGCCTCATTCGTCGAGGATGGCGTGCTTGTCGCGAGCGCCCGGCGTTTGCCCACCGCCGCGGCCGGCGCCGACGAGCCGAAAGATCGGGTGGCTCTCGTCGAACGCGGGCATCGTGTCCGCGGTGCGCGGAACCGCCCCGCGGGCAACTGCGGTGTGGGGAATCCAGCGCCGCCCGCCTCGGCGGACGCTCGCCAGAGCACCGCGGCGGATCAACCGCCACACCGTCGATTCCGAGACGCCCAAGGCGCGGCTCGCATCGCTCACCGAAACCAGCTTAGAGGCAGCCCGACCCATGGCTTCAGAGTGTCACGGCCCGATCATCGTGTCAAAAGTGTCACCGACCCGACGGAGCCTACTGCGCGCGGTCACTCCCCGCGCAGCGCAGTGGCAGGCTCGGTGCGCGCGGCGCGTAGCGCCGGGGCCACGGCTGCGACCAGTGCGGCGAGGCCGAGCGCTGCCGCTGCGACGATCAGCGTCAGCGGGTCGAGCGGCGTCACCCCAACCAGGAGACCGCGGATCAGCCGCGAAAGCGGGATCCACAGTGCGAGGCCGAGCAGCGCGCCGGCGCCGAGCAGGCTCGCCGCGCCCGCGAGCACCAGCCGCAGCAGGTCGCGCGCCTGAGCACCCACCGCCATGCGCACCGCGAGCTCGCGGCGGCCGCTGGTGACGGCGTGGCTGAGCAGGCCGAAAAGGCCGATGGTGGAGACGGCGAGCCCGAGCGCCGCGAACAGCGCGGCGAGCTCGGCGTGCATGCGCTGCGGGGTGAGCAACCGCCGGTGCGCTTCCTCTCCCGTGGTGAACGTCACCGTCGCCAGCAGCGGGCTCGTGCGCAACAGCGCGGCACGCACCTGCGCCGCCACCGTCGCGGCGGGCAGCCGCGAGCGCAGCAGCAGGCTCATGCGGCTGTGATTGCGTTGCGCGTAGGGAAAGTAGACCGCCGGCGGAGACGGCGCCTCGACGCCGCCGCTGCGCACGTCGGCGGCGACGCCCACCACCTGCCAGGTGTCGACCGGGGCGCCGGAGATCCTCAGCTGGCGGCCCACGGCCGCGGCGGCGTTGCCCCAGAGCTCTCGCGCCAGGGTCTCGGCGATGACCACGCTCGGCGTCGAGTCGGCGCGGTCGCGCGTGTCGAGCGCCCGTCCTGCCCGCAGCGGCACGCCGAGAGTGCTGAAGTAGTCGGGGAACACCATGTCGTAGCCGGCCTGGATCTCTGAAGTGCTCCCGGGGCGATCGGTGCGCGCCACCATGGTGGTGCGGAACCAGCCGGCGAGCGGCGGCATCTGCGAGAGGCTCGCCGCCTCGACGCCGGGCAGCCGCAGCATCTCCTCGCGCACGCGCGAGTAGAGCTGCTCCGGGCCTGCGCTCGTGAGGTTGCGCGGCGCGTGCAGCGTGGCGATGTGCAGGCCGGCGAGCGGGAACCCGGCGTCTCGCTCGGCGGCGTGACGCAGCGTGCGGGCGAGGGTCCCGCCGCCGATGCAGAGCGTCAGCGACAAGCCGAGCTGCAGCACCACCAGTGCGCGGCGCGTGCGACGTCCGAGCGATTCGGTGGCAGCGCCGCGGGCGCTCGAAAGCCCGCGCCGGCGAAGGCGCAGCGCGGCCAGCGACGCCGGCAGCGCGAGCGCGGCACAGGCGGCCGCCGCAAGCCCCGCGAAGGCGAGCGCCCGCGCGTCGACGCGCACCAGCTGCGTCGATTCCCACCAGGAGCCGAGGCCGCCCGGGTCGGTGATCATCCAGGCGTCGAGCCGCGCCGCGAGGACGAGCGCGATCGGCACGCCCAGCAGACCTCCGAGCAGGCAGACGCTCGCGACCTCGGCGACCAGGCGGCCGACCGTGCGCGCGGGCGACTCGCCAAGGGCGGTGCGGATGTCGCGCTCGCGCTGCCGCGCCGCCGTTCTCGCCACCTGCAGGTTGGCGATGCTGGCCGCGGCGAGCAACAGGAAGAGCAGGGCACCGGCGAGCAGCGCGCGCGCCGAGTCGAGCCGCGGGTCGGGGCCGAATCCGTCGTAGCGGTCGGCGCGCACGACGTCGATCCGCCGCGGTCCGCTCGATGCCGAGCCGTCGTGCGGGCTCTCGGCGTCCGCCGCCCGCGCTGCCGGCGCCAGCGCGGTGGCCACCCGCGGGAGCGTCCAGCCGTCGCTCGCGCGACCGACGAGCTGCAGGAAGAAGCTCTGCAGGTCTCCCAAGCGCTGCGTGCCCGAGAGCTCGTCGATCCGGGCCAGCGGCACGTAGATCGCCGCGCCGCGGCCGTGGCCGATGAAGCCTTCGGGTGCCACGCCGACGATGGTCGTCTGCCGGCCGTTGAGCAGCAGCGGACGGCCGACGACGGCGGGGTCGCCGCCGAGCTGGCTCCGCCAGAACGCCGGATGCAGCACGGCGACCGCCGGCGCTCCGGGCCGGTCGTCCGCCTCTTGGAGGAGCCGTCCGCGCAGCGGCCGCGCCAGGAAGGTGTCGAAGTAGCGGCCGCTGACGGCGAACGCCCAGGCGAAGCGCGTCTCTTCGCCGTCGCCCACCGAAAGGCCGAGCGCTGTCGACGCGGCGACGGTCTCGAGGCCGGGGTGCTGCTCGCGCAGCAGCTCGAACTCGCGGAACGTTGCCGGCAACCGCGGATCGGCAGCGGTGCCGACGTACAGCGCGACGACGCGGCCGCCGCGCGGGCCGTCGACCCGCGGCCAGAGCAGCGCTCCAAGGTTGGCGAACAGCGCGGTGCCGACGCCGACGGCGAGCGCCACCAGCGCGATCGCCGGGACCGTCTTCGACGGCTGCCGCAGCAGGTGGCGCAGCGGGCCTCGCATGGTTTCGGGCAGTCTAGCGGAGGTCTGCCCACTAGGCGCTCCGCGCTTGCTACCATCCGCGCCGCATGCCGAGAGCTTCGAAGCGTGGCGGTGGCAACGGTGCCGCGCCGCCGCCGCCGCCGATCCCTGACGTCGAGAGCCTTGCGCTGGCCACCTTCACCGAGAAGGCGTACCTCGACTATTCGATGTACGTCGTGCTCGACCGCGCGCTGCCGGCGCTGGCGGACGGGCTCAAGCCGGTGCAGCGGCGCATCGTCTATGCGATGTCGGAGCTCGGCCTCTCGGCCACCGCCAAATACAAGAAATCGGCGCGCACGGTGGGCGACGTGCTGGGCAAGTTCCACCCTCACGGCGACAGCGCCTGCTACGAGGCGATGGTGCTGATGGCGCAGCCCTTCTCGTTCCGCTACCCGCTCGTCGACGGGCAGGGGAACTGGGGCTCGCAGGACGACCCGCGTTCGTTCGCCGCCATGCGCTACACCGAGGCGCGGCTGACGCCGTTCGCGCAAACCCTGCTCTCCGAGCTGCCGCACGGCACCGTCGACTGGGTGCCCAACTTCGACGGCACGCTGGACGAGCCCGAGGTGCTGCCGTCGCGCCTGCCGCACGTGCTGCTCAACGGCGCCTCCGGCATCGCCGTCGGTCTCGCCACTGACATCCCGCCGCACAACTTGCGCGAGGTGGTGCAGGCCGCGGTGGCGCTGCTCGAGGATCCTGACATCACGTCCAAGCAGCTCGCGAAGCTCATCCCCGGCCCCGACTTCCCGACCGAGGCGGAGATCATCAGCCCGCTCGAAGAGCTGCGCGCGCTGCACGAGACAGGCACGGGCTCGATCCGCATGCGTGCCGCCTGGGAGCGCGAGGACCAGGAGGTGGTGATCACCGCCCTGCCGTACCAGGTCTCGGGCTCCAAGGTGCAGCAGCAGATCGCGGCGCAGATGCAGGCGAAGAAGCTGCCGTGGGTCGACGACCTGCGCGACGAGTCGGACCACGAGAGCCCGACGCGCCTCGTCATCTCGCTGCGCAGCTCGCGCGTCGACGTCGAGTCGGTGATGGCGCACCTCTTCGCCACCACCGACCTCGAGCGCACCTACCGCGTCAACATGAACGCCATCGGCCTCGACGGCCGGCCGCGGCTCTACACGCTGCGCACCATGCTCGTCGAGTGGCTGCAGTTCCGCACCGAGACGGTGCGCCGCCGCTTGCAGCACCGCTACGACCGCGTGCTCGCCCGCCTGCACGTGCTCGAGGGTTTCCTCGTCGCCTACCTCAACATCGACGAGGTGATCGCCATCATCCGCCGCGAGGAGGAGCCCAAGCCGGTGCTGATGGCGCGCTTCGCCCTCACCGAGGCGCAGGCGGAGGCGATCCTCGAGCTCAAGCTGCGCCACCTCTCCCGCCTCGAGGAGATGAAGATCCGCGGCGAGCAGGACGAGCTGATGCGCGAGCGTGACGAGCTCGAGAGCACGCTCAAGTCGAAGAAGCGGCTGGCGAAGAAGGTGCGCGAGGAGCTGGAGGCGGATGCCGAGCAGCACGGTGACAAGCGGCGGTCGCCAATCGTCCAGCGCGAGGCGGCGAAAGCGCTGGCCGAGGAGCAGCTCGTTCCGTCGGAACCGATCACGGTGGCGATCTCGGAGAAGGGGTGGGTGCGCGCCGCCAAGGGGCACGACCTGGAGCCGCGCGAGCTGCAGTACCGCGCCGGCGACGCCTTCCTCCACGCGGCGCGCGGGCGCAGCAACCAGCCGGCCGTGTTCCTCGACTCGACGGGACGCGCCTACGCGCTGCCCAGCCACAATCTGCCGTCGGCGCGCGGGCAGGGCGAGCCGCTCACCAGCACCGTCAACCCGCCGCCCGGTGCCTCGTTCGTCGGCGTCGTGATAGCGGCGGATGACGACCTCGTGCTGCTGGCGAGCGACGCCGGCTACGGATTTCTGGCGCCGTTCGGCGAGTTGCAGACGCGCCACACAGCGGGCAAGGTGGCGATGACGCTGTCGAAGGGCGCGCGACCGCTGCCGCCGGTGCGCGTCGGCAAGGTGGCCGGCGACGAGCTGCTCGCCGTCGCCACCGACTCGGGCAACCTGCTGCTCTTCCCGCTCGCCGAGCTGCCGCAGATGCCGCGCGGCAAGGGCGTGAAGCTGCTCAACATCCCCGCCAAGCGGCAGGGGCAGGAGCGGCTGGTGGCGCCAGTAGTGCTCGCGGCCGGGGCGACGCTGCGCGTGCATGCGGGCAAGCGCTTCTACCAGGTGAAGAAGAGCGACCTCGAGCACTTCCACGGCGCCCGCGCGCAACGCGGCGGCCGCCTGCCGCGCGGCTTCCAGAACGTCACCGCGCTCGAAGCGGTGGGCGGCGAGCTCGAGCTGCCGCTCGGCTGAAGCTCCACTGGCAGTCGGCTTGCACCTTCCGATCGCCCAGACGCAACCAGCGGCGTGGGAGGTGTAGCGATGCCAGAGATCCAACGAGAGCGCGGCAACGGCGCCCCGGCGCGGCGCAAGAAGAGCGGCGAGAGCCGCAAACCGAAGCCGCCGTTCCCCGAGCAGCACCAGGAGAAGCCCGGCATCGAGGCCGAGCTGCAGCCGCGCCCCAAATACGAGGCGCCCAACTACAAAGCCGCCGGCAAGCTGCAAGGCAAGGTGGCGCTGATCACCGGCGGCGACTCCGGCATTGGCCGCGCCGTCGGCCTGCTCTTCGCCCGCGAGGGCGCGGACGTCGCCTTCACCTATCTACCGGTGGAGCAGGTCGACGCCGACGAGACCGAGCGCGCCATCGAGGAGGCCGGCGGCCAGGCGCTGGCGCTCGCCGGCGACCTGACCGACCCCGAGTTCTGCAAGCACGCCGTGGAAGCGACGGTGGAATCCCTCGGCCGTCTCGACATTCTGGTCAACAACGCCGCCTTCCAGCAGCACGTGAAGAGGCCCGAGGACCTGACCGACGAGCAGTGGCAGCACACCTTCGACACCAACGTCTTCGCCTACTTCCGCATGGTCAAGGCGGCGCTGCCGCATCTCGGCAAGGGCTCGGCGATCATCAACACCGGCTCGATCACCGGCCTCGAGGGCAGTGCGGAGCTGCTCGACTACTCGGCCACCAAAGGCGCCATCCACGCCTTCACCAAGACGTTGGCGCAGAACCTCGTCGAGCGCGGCATCCGCGTCAACTGCGTCTCGCCGGGACCGGTGTGGACGCCGCTCAACCCCTCCGACAGCCCGGCGGAGAAGGTGGCGCACTTCGGCGAGGACACGCCGATGAAGCGTCCCGCGCAGCCGGAGGAGATCGCGCCCGCCTACGTCTACTTCGCCTCGTCCGCCGACTCGAGCTACGTCACCGGCGAGGTGCTGACGCTGCTGGGTGGCGAGACGACTGCGGGTTAGCATGCGCGGGTGCGCATCGCGCTCGCATCCGATCACGCCGGCTTCCGCTACAAGGAGCGGCTCAAGGGCTTGCTGGCCGAGCTCGGGCACGAGGCGGTGGACTTCGGCACGCACTCCGAGGAGTCGGTGGACTACCCGCTCTTCATCCGCCCGGCGGCGGAGGCGGTGGCGGCACGGGAGTGCGAGCGCGGCATCGTCCTCGGCGGCTCGGGCAACGGCGAGGCGATGGCCGCGAACCGTGTGCGCGGCGTGCGCTGCGCGCTGTGCTGGAGCCGCGAGAGCGCCGAGCTCGCCCGCCGCCACAACGACGCCAACGTGATCTCGATCGGCGAGCGGCTGCTGCCGTGGGAGCTCGTAGTGGAGATCGTCGACGCCTGGCTCGCGACACCGTTCGACGACGGGCGCCACTCGCGCCGCATCGCCCAGCTCGACGCGCCGTAAGACCTCTCTACACCTTCGAGAGCCGCTTGACGATGGCGACGGCGACCGCCACCCCCGCCGCCATCGTCCCGAGCGCGAAAGGCACGCCCCATTTCGTCCCGAACGGCGGCCAGGTGTGCTCGAAGTTCATGCCGTAGAAGCCGGTGATCACCGCCAGCACGCCGACGACGATGGTGACCACGGTGAGCCGGTTGACCACCCGGTTGAGACGGTTCGACGTGGCCGACATGTAGAGGTCGATGCCGCTCGACAGCAGGTCGCGGAAGGTGTCGGCCATGTCGGTGATGCGCAGCAGATGGTCTTGCACGTCGCGCAGGTAGTAGGAGAGCTGCTCGGTCTCGAGGTAGGGGAGGTCGCGGCGGTTGATGAGCGTCATCGCGTCGCGCTGCGGCGCCACCACCTTGCGGATGAGCACCAGCTGGCGCTTGAGGTTGAACAGCCGCTCGAGCGTGTCGTGGCTCGGTTTCTCGAGCACCATGTCTTCGAGCTCGTCGATCTCGTCGCCGAGCTTGTCGAGCATGGGGAAGTAGCCGTCGACGACGGTGTCGAGGAGGGCGTAGAGGACGTGCGCGGCGCTCGGCGAGTCGGGGAAGAGGCGGCTCGCCCGCCGCTCGGCCTCGGCCAGGGCGGGCTCCTCCTTCGGGTGCACGGTGACGATGAGGTGCTCGGCGACGAAGACGTCGAGCTCGCGGAAGCGCACCTCGCAGTCGACGAGCTCGCCGGGGTTCAAGATCAGGAAGAGGTGCTTGGGGTACTCCTCGACCTTCGGACGCTGGTGCTGGTTGCGGGTGTCCTCGATGGCCAGCGGGTGGAAGTGGAGGAGGTCGCGCATCATCGCCGCCTCCTTGTCGTCGGGA
>DATNCU010000118.1:0-2965 GCA_035607145.1 Thermoanaerobaculia bacterium | reverse complement strand
CTTGCCAAAGATGTAGGGCTTCATCTTCGGGTTCCAGCGCCGCGTCTGGTGCCCGAAGTGGACCCCCGCCTCGAACATCTGCTTCATGCTGACTTCGACCACGAAAGCTCCCTTCGCCTGCCGCTCGCGCCGTTTAGCGCTTGCTGAACTGGAACCGCTTGCGGGCCCCAGGCTGTCCGTACTTCTTGCGTTCCTTCTTGCGGTCGTCGCGGGTCAGGAACCCGGCCGACTTGAGGCGCTCGCGCAGCTCGCCGTTGAACTCGAGCAGGGCGCGCGAGATGCCGTGGCGGACGGCGCCCGCCTGGCCGGTGCCGCCGCCGCCCTCGACAGTGGCGGTGACGTCGAACTTCTCGGCCGTCTCGGTGAGCGCCAGCGGCTGCTTGACCAGCATCACCAGCACTTCGCGCGAGAAGTAGTTGCCGATCTCGCGGCCGTTGATCTCCAGCTTGCCGGCGCCGGGGCGCAGGAAGACGCGCGCGGTGGAGGTCTTGCGCCGCCCGGTGCCGTAATACTCGATAGCGTCGTTCACCATGCTCTCCCTTGCGACTCCGGACTAGAGCGTCACGGCCAGCGGTTGCGGCTTCTGCGCCTGGTGCGGGTGCTCGCCCCCGGCGTAGACCTTGAGCTTCTTGTGCTGGCGGCGGGCCAGCTTGTTCTTCGGCAGCATGCCCTTGACGGCCTTCTCGACCAGCCGCTCCGGGTGCTTCGCCAGCAGCTCGGCGGCGGTGGTTGTCTTGAAACCACCCGGGCGGCCGCTGGTGCGCCAGTAGAGCTTGTTCTGCGACTTGTCGCCGGTGAGCACGACGTTCTTGGCGTTGACGACGATCACGAAGTCGCCGGTGTCCTCGTGGCGGGCGTAAGTCGGCTTGTGCTTGCCGACGAGCACCTTGGCGACGACGGTCGAGAGGCGGCCGAGCGGGACGCCGGCGGCATCCACCACGTACCAGCCGCGCTCCACCTCGCCCTGCTTGGGGCTGTAAGTCCTGGTCATCGTTCTAAATCTTCCACGGACGCGAGTTGCAACTAGGGAGAACTGTCGAGTCGGGATCGGATCCGGCGCAGCCTGCGAGAGGGGCTCGAGGCGGGCGAGGACTACCCGGCGCGTCGACGGGTCCGACGCAAAGGCGTTGGATGATACGGGCCGGCTGGTGGCAGTGTCAAGGCGCCGGCCCCGGTAGGTAGCTCCGCTCGCACGGCTAGACTACGCGGCCGATGTCAGCCGTCGAAGCGCCTGCGCCTCCCGCTCCGCCGCCATTCGAGGCGCCGCAGCCGCTGGACAAGCGGCCGGAGGCGATTCGGGGGATGTTTGCGCGGGTGGCGCCGGTCTATGACTTGTTGAATCACCTGCTGTCGGGGTCGCTGGATCATGTGTGGCGGCGGAAGGCGGCGCGGGCGATCGACGTGGGGGCGGCGCCGGCGCTGGACTTGTGCTGCGGGACGGGGGATCAGGCGCTGGCGCTGCAGCGGCGCGGAGCGCGAGTGGCGGCGGCGGACTTCTGTCTGCCGATGGTGGCGTTGGCGCGGCGGAAGTTTGCGCGGCGCGGTCGTCGGCAGCCCACCGCGGCCGCGAGCGCGCCGGTGCCGGCGCCGCTGGTGGCCGACGCCCTCACGCTGCCCTTCCCAACCGCGCGTTTCGCAGCCGCCACCGTTTCGTTCGGGCTGCGCAACGTCGTCGATCTTGACGCGGCGATCGGCGAGCTCGCACGAGTGACGAGGCCGGGCGGCCAACTGGCGGTGCTCGAGTTCGCGGTGCCGCGGCTGCGGCCGCTCCGTGCGCTGTACCTCTTCTACTTCCAGCGCCTGCTGCCGCGCATCGGAAAGTTGATCTCGCACGACGGCGGCGCTTACTCGTATTTGCCTGCGTCGGTGCTGGCATTCCCTCAGCGGCAGGCGCTCGCCGATCACTTCCGGGCTGCGGGATTTGATGAGGCGCGCTGGGAGGACTTGGCGGGCGGTATCGTGTGCCTCTACACGGCGAGGCGGGCGCGATGACGACCGTCCTCGACGGCAAGGCCGTCGCGGCCACAATCCGCGCCGAGGTCGCCGCCGGCGTCGCCGAGCTCGTCTCGGCGGGCGGCCGGCGACCGGGACTCGCCGCCGTGCTGGTCGGCGACGACCCTGCTTCTTCGATCTACGTCGCCAGCAAGGGGCGAGACTCCGAAGAGGTGGGGATGGTGAGCCGCACGCACCGGCTCCCCGCTTCCACCGGCGAGGCTGAGCTGCTCGCGCTCGTCGACGCGCTCAACGCCGACGACACGATCGACGGCATCCTCGTGCAGCTGCCGCTGCCGGCGCACATGTCGGGTCGGCGCGTACTCGACCGCATCGATCCCGCCAAAGACGTCGACGGCTTCCACCCGGTGAGCGTCGGCCGGCTGTGGCTCGACGAGCCGGGGTTCGTCTCCGCCACGCCTGCCGGCATCCTCGAGTTGCTGCGGCGGTACGAGGTGCCGCTTGCCGGCGCGCACGCGGTCGTGCTCGGGCGCAGCGCCATCGTCGGCAAGCCGATGGCGGGGCTGCTGCTGCGCGCGCACTGCACAGTGACCGTGTGCCACTCGCGCACGCGCGACCTGCCGGCGATCACCCGCCAAGCCGACGTGCTGGTGGCCGCCGTCGGCCGCGCCGCGATGGTGGGCGCCGAGCACGTCAAGGCGGGAGCGGTGGTGATCGACGTCGGCATCAACCGCCTCGACAGCGAGGAAGCAGTGCGCGCCGCATTCCCCGGCGACGCGGGCAAGCTCGAGCGCTTCCGCGACAAGGGCTCGCTGCTGGTGGGCGACGTCGACTACGACCGCGTGGCGCCGATCGCCTCCGCCATCACGCCTGTGCCGGGCGGAGTGGGCCCGCTCACCCGCGCCATGTTGCTGGTCAACACGCTGGCGGCCGCGCGCGCGCGACAGAACCGACCCACGATCGCGGCCGCGCCGGTCGGCTGAGCGATGTCCGCCGCGTCCGAGCAGCCGAC
>DATNCU010000103.1:0-3683 GCA_035607145.1 Thermoanaerobaculia bacterium | reverse complement strand
CGCCGAAGTGCAGCGCCCAGTTGGTGGCCAGGATGTCGAGCACCATGCGCCAGCGCCAATATGTGCCGCGCAGCACGCCGTACTTCTTCTCCTTGACCGTCTGCGACAGCCCGGGGAAGACCTTGTGCTGCGGCCGTCCGGGGTGGGCGGCGTAGTAGTTGAGCGCGGTCTCGATCTCGAACCCCTGCTTGAACCGCCGCGGCGTCCGCTTCCACAGCGCGCGGGTCAGCGCGCGGATGCCGCCCAAGAGCGGCACGTAGCGGATCATGAACGGCGCGTCGTAGATGCGGCGGTCGATCATGCCGATGAACATCTCGGTCTCGCCGCGGCGCACCGGGTCGAGGATCTCGTCGATCGTCTCGTGGGTGAGGCCGACGATGTCGGCGTCGCAGAAGAAGATCAGGTCGCCGACGGCGGCGTCGACGCCGCGCTGCATCGCCGCGCCCTTGCCGCTCTTGCGGGGGCTGCGCACGACGCGAGCGCCGCGCAGCGTCGCCACCTCGCCGGTGCCGTCGGTCGAGCCGTCGTCGACCACCAGCACCTCGGCGAAGCCGGGGTAGGAGACGAGCACGTCGAGCACCGGCGCGATGCGCGCCGCCTCGTTGTAGGCGGGCACGATCGCGCTTATGCCGGTGGCGCTCACGCGTCGAACAGGCGCTTCCTGAGCCATTGAGTCCCCATCCTCATCAGAATGAACAAGAGCACCGGCGCCGCCAGCAGGTAGCGGAGCGTGTGCACGGCGGGCGCCAACTCCGTGGCGCCCTGACAGAGCAGCAGACCGACGCCGACGAGGACCACCAGATAGGCGGCGGAGCCGATGGCGTCGAGGACCAGGAAGCGGCGCAGCGGGATGCGCCGGAGCGAGGTGTAGACGATGGTGACGATGCGGATGCCGTAGACGAACTTGAAGAAGAGCAGGTAGTAGAAGCGCCTGCCGTCGTCCACCCTCTGCATCGCCGCCATGGCTCTGTCATATCGCACCCGCACGCCCTGCCAGCGGCGCGCGAAGTGGACGAGCCGCTGACCAAAGAAGAACCAGACGAGGTCCGATGCCAGTGTCCCGAGCAGGGCAAGACCAACGAGCGCCTGCACGGGCACCGCGCCCGCTGCCGCAAGGACGATGCCCGCCAGGACCACCGTCTCGCCAAAGAAGAAGGTCCCCACCAGGATGGCGGGCAGGATGGGGATGGAGGAGACCCATTGGGGCAGCTGGTCCATGCGGTAGGGAAAGGCGCTCCAGAGCCGGCGGAGAATATCGCGAACGCCGGCATCGCCCTAAGGCCGCAGCCCGCCCAGCTGGCGAGGTGGTCATTTTGGCCGGTCCGACGGCTTGCCGCCCCTAGCCGGGGAAGGGCGCGAAGCCAGTGGCGAGCACCGCCCGCCCTCGATACGCTCTCCGCGACGTGGCAACCCGGCTCTACCTCGTACGGCATGGCGCCACCGCCCTGAGCGCCGAGAACCGCTTCGCCGGCGCCGTGGGCGTCGACCTCTCGGACGAGGGGTGCTGGCAGACGGCACGGCTCGCCGAGCGCCTCGCCCACGAAGGCATCTGCGCCGTCTACTGCAGCCCGCTCTCGCGCACGGTGCAGACGGCCGAGCTGCTGGCGCGGCCGATGGAGCTCGAGCCGCAGCCGCGCGAGGGGCTGCGCGAGATCTCGCACGGCCACTGGGAGGGGCTCACCCGCGCCGAAGTCGAGGCGCGGTTTCCTGGTGAGTACGAGGCCTGGGAGGCCGACCCCTTCACCTTCGCACCCAAGGGCGGCGAGTCGGGCGTCGTCGTGCTCGCCCGCGCGCTGCCGGTGGTGCGCGAGATCGTCGTTCGCCACGACGGCCAGCGCGTGCTGGTGGTGTCGCACAAGGCGACGCTGCGGCTGCTGCTGTCGAGCCTGCTCGGCTTCGACGCCCGCGGCTACCGCGACCGCCTCGACCAGGCCCCGGCGTGCCTCAACGTCGTCGACTTCAAGGACCCGGTGCGCGCGCGGCTGATGCTGTTCAACGACACCTCCCACTATGCGCGCCAGCCGCGCGAAGCGCATCCCAATCAATCCAAGTGGTGGGACACTCAGGGCACCGGCGGACCCTGAACGTACTACGTCGCTCGCGGGCGGGCAGGATTCTTGCCCTGCGGACGCCGCATGAGCGAACCCCACCGCCACGAACGCTACAACCTGCGCGGCTCGCTCCGTCTGCTCCTGCCGGCGCTGGCCATGCTCCTGAGCTGCGGCTGCGCCTCCGCGCACGCGCAGGCGCCCGCGCCGCGTTTCGCCGAGCCGCTGCATCTGGTCGTCAACATCCCCGCCTTCCGCCTCGACGTCTACGAGAACGGTTCCCTGCAGACCAGCTACCCGGTCACCGTCGGCCAGCGCCGCGACCCCACGCCCACCGGCCACTACCGGCTCAAGAAGGTGGTGTGGAACCCCTGGTGGCACCCGCCGTACAACCGGCGGCCGAAGGACAAGATCACGCCGCCGGGCCCGAAGAACCCGATGGGCAAGGTGAAGCTCTTCTTCGACGACCTCTACTACCTGCACGGCACGCCGAAGGAGAGCGAGATCGGCACTCCCGCCTCGCGCGGCTGCGTGCGGCTGCGCAACGACGACGCCATCGCGCTGGCGCGGATTGTCCACCGCCACGGCATGGCGCCGCTGCCCGACGGCAAGCTCGACGAGCTCGCGAGCACGCGCAGCTGGCGCACGCACGCCTACCCGCTCACCGAGGCGGTACCGCTCGACATCGTCTACGACGTCGTCGAGGTGCGCGAGGGCGAGCTGCTCGTCTACCCCGACTTTTACCGCAATGCGCGTTTCCCGTTGACGGAGCTCGCGGCGCGGGCGCTCGAGGGAGCGGGCTATCGGCGCGACCAGATCGACGCCGAACGGCTCGCCGCCGCGCTGGCGCCGCGTAGCGTGGTGCCGGTGAAGAGCGGCGGCGCGGCGCCGCGCTCAGCCGCGGCGCCGACGCCGCTACGGATCCCCGTGGAGAGCGTGCTGACGACGGGCGAGGGCGTGGCTGCCATCGCTGGAGGCGCCAGCGGGTCGTAGCTGCCCCCGTCGACCCCGCGACGCGCGCCAGGCGGGCCTGCCGTAGGATGCGGCCCTCCGCTGGAGGTCCGATGCCCCATTCGCGCCGCATTGCCGTCCTCGCCGTCGTCCTGCTCGCCGCGCTCACGCCGCTGTTCGGCGCGGCTACGCCGGCGTTTCCTCCCGAGCGGCCGCCCGAGGCTGCTGCGCTCCCCACCGAAGGCGCCGGCCGGCCGCCGGCCGCCGAGGAGGAGAAGCCCAAGCCGCTCTCCGCGGAGGAGCTGGCGAAGGGCCCGCTGCGCGGCCTCGAGTACCGCCTCGTCGGCCCGGCTATCGGCGGCCGCGTCTCCCGCGTCGCCGGCGTGCCCGGCGATCCCTCGACCTGGTTTGCCGCCACGGCCGCGGGCGGCGTGTGGCGCTCGATCAACTATGGCCGCGACTGGGAGCCGGTGTTCGACTCGCAGCCGATCTCCTCCACCGGCTCGGTGGCGGTGGCGCCCTCGGACGCCAACGTAGTGTGGGTGGGGAGCGGCGAGGCCAACATCCGCGGCAACGCTGCGGAAGGCAACGGCATCTATCGCTCCGCCGACCGCGGCAAGACCTGGACACGCGTGCTCGAGCTGGAGGGTCAGGTGGGCGCGCTGGCGATCGACCCGCGCGACG
>DATNCU010000096.1:0-3541 GCA_035607145.1 Thermoanaerobaculia bacterium | reverse complement strand
GCGCGGCGCCTTCACATCGCGCCGACGCCTGGCCGCCGGGACGCGCGTCTTGCTCGTCGACGACGTGATGACGACCGGCGCCACCCTCGTCGCCGCGGCGCGCGCGCTGCGTCGCGCCGGCGCCGACACCGTCCATGCCGCCGTCGTCGCGCGAACGCCCGACGCGAGTTGGGGCGAGCCCGAGCGCTGAGGCGCACGACGAACGCTCGCCTGCTCAGCGCTCGTCGATTCGCCGCCCGTCCTGCTCAGGCTTCCCTACTCGGCCCGCAACGCCGCCTGCGGCGCCACCCTCGCCGCCGCCATGGCCGGCAGCCAGCTGGCGACGAGCGCCACCGCCGCGAGCAGCGCTGGAATGGCGACGAAGGTCGCGAGGTCGTGCGGCCGCACCTCGTAGAGCAGGTCGGCGAGCAGCCGCGTGGCGAAGAGCGCGACGAGCAATCCGATGGCGATGCCGCGCAATGCCAGCCGCGCGCCTTGCCCGACGATCGCTCCCACCACCTGCCGCCGCGTGGCGCCGAGCGCCACGCGCACGCCGATCTCGCGCCGCCGCTGCGCCACCGAGTAGGCGACGACGCCGTAGAGGCCGACGACCGCGAGCACCAGCGCCAGCACGGCGAAGAGGCCGAGCGTCTGCCCCTGCAGCCGCTGGCGCCAGAGCGTGCGCGACACGGTCTCCTCGAAGGTCGCCACGCGGTAGGGCGGCGCGTCGGGCTCGAGGCCGCGGAGCACCTCGCGCACCGCCGGCATCAGCGTCGTCGGATCTTCGAGACGCGTGCGCAGCACCAGCGTCTCGGTGCGGCTCGACCAGGCGTGCATGGGGTAGTAGATCGCCGGTCCCATCGGCTGCGGCAGCCGATAGTGGCGGTAGTCGCGCACGACGCCGACCACCGTGGCCCAGGGGTCCTCGCCGCTCGGCTCGCCAATCTTGACGCGGGCGCCGAGCGGATCGGCACCGTGGAAGAAGTCGCGAGCGAAGCTCTCGTTGACCACCACCACCGGCGCGTCAGGATTGTCGTCCTTGGCGCTGAAGCCGCGCCCGCGCAGCAGCGGCACGCCCATGGTGCGGAAGAACCCGGCGCCGACGTTCTGATAGAGAGCGACGAGCTCCTGGTCGGGCGGCGGAGCGGGCCGGCCCTCGACCGAGATCCCTCCCTGCACGTCCCAGCCCGAGAACGGCGTCCCCTGCGCCGCGCTCGCCGCTTCGACGCCGGGCAGCGCGCCAAGCCGCGCCACCAGCTCGTCGTAGAACGGCACGCGCTGCGCGTGCTCGCCGTAGCGCTCCTTGGGCAGCGTGACGCGGAATGACAGCACGCCTTGTTGGTGGAAACCGAGGTCGGTGCCGGCGAGCGCCAGGTAGCTCTTGACCAACAGCCCCGCGCCCGTCATCAGCACCAGCGACAGCGCCACCTCGGCAACGACGAGAGCGGCGCGCGTGCGGGCGCGGCGGCGTCCTTCGCCGGACCCGGAAGTGTTCTCGCGCAACGCGCTGCCGAGCTGCAGGTCGCCGGCACGCCACGCCGGCAGGAGGCCGAAGAGCGCGCCGGTCGCGACAGCCAGCACGGCCACGAACGCCAGCACCCGCGCATCGAGCCCCAGCGTGACGAAGTACGGCACGCCGTCGGGGAAGACGCGCCCGGCGAGCCGCACTCCAACCGCCGCGAGCGCGCCGCCGAGCAGAGCGCCGACCACGGCGAGCGTCAGGCTCTCGGCAAGGAGCTGGCGCACCACGCGCCCGCGCCCGGCACCGATCGTCGAGCGCACCGCCAGCTCGCGGCTGCGCGCCGCGCCGCGCACCAGCGACAGGTTGGCGACGTTGGCGCAAGCGATGAGCAGCACGCAGCCCACCGCGGCGAGCAGCACGAACAGCGGCCGCTGCAGGTTGCCCACCAGATCTTGGCGGAACGGCACGAGCTCGGCCTCCCACCCCAAGTTGTCGTTGGGGTAGGCGCGCGCGAGGTCGCGCGAGATGCGCTTCATCTCCGCCTCCGCCGCCTCAACCGTCGTGCCGTCGCGCAGGCGGCCGATGGCGCCGGCGTAGAAGCGGTTGCCGTGCGAGTCGTTCTGCGGGTCACGCACCAGCGGCCGCCACGCCTGTCCGGTCTGCGGGAAGGCAAAGAGCTGCGGCATGACGCCGACCACGGTGTATGGCGCGCCGTCGACCTCGACGGGCTTGCCGAGGATCGCCCGGTCGCCGCCGAAGCGCCGCTGCCACAAGCCCCACGAGAGCAGCAGCACGCGCTCGCGGCCGCCGCCATCTTCCCCAGGGAGGAAGCCCCGGCCGAGGGCCGGTTTCACGCCGAGCAGCGGAAAGAGGTTGGTCGTGACGTCCGCCGTCTCGACCCGCTCGGCCTCGCCGCCACCGGAGAGCGTCAGCGTGCTCCAGGTCCACATGCCGATCTGCCCGAAGCTCTTGCTCTGCTGCTGCCAGGAGTCGAAGTCGAAGCGCGAGATGTTGACGCCGTGCATGTCGCGCTGCGGGTTCGCGGCGTAGACGGAGACCAGCTGCTCGGCGCGCGGGAAGGGCAGCGGCCGCAGCAGCACGCCCTCGACGACGGCGAAGATGGTGGTGGTCACGCCGATGCCGAGGCCGATGCAGAGGACGGCCATGACGGTGAAGGCGGGCGAGCGCCGCAGCGTCCGCACCGAATAACGCAGGTCGCGCCCGAGGTCCTCGAGCAAGCGCGGCCGACGAGCCTCCCACCCTTCTTCGCGGTAGCGCTCGACGGCACCGAAGGCGAGCCGCGCCCGGCGCCGTGCTTCGTCGGTGGGCACACCGCGCCGCATGAGGTCCTCGGCTTCGAGCTCGACGTGCTGCCGCATCTCCTCGTCCATCTCGCCGTAGCGGGAGCGCCTAGCCGACGGTCGCCACTGCTCGCGGGCTCGACTCCACCAGCTCATAGAGTGGTCTCCTCGGATAGGTGGTCAGGTGGCGGCGAGCACGCGCTCGACGGCGCCTGAGAACAGCCGCCAGCCGTCACGCTCTTCGGCGAAGCGGCGGCGCCCCTTGGCCGTGAGGCGGTAGAGCTTGGCCCTTCGACCCTCCGGCGAGACGCCCCACTCGGCGGCGATCCAGTCCTTCTCTTCCAGGCGGTAGAGCGCCGGGTAGAGCGAGCCCTGGTTGACCTGCAGCACGTCCGCCGAGAGCTGGCGGATGCGCTTGCTGATCCCCCAGCCGTGCAGTGGCTCGAGCAGCAGCGTCTTGAGGATCAGCAGGTCGAGGCTTCCCTGCAGCAGGTCGGCGCGGTCCTGGTCGCTCATCGTCTTCCCCGCCGTTGTCGCGCGTGAGTGGGCTCGTCGCGATGCCTAGACACTCGACAACTCTGAGAGACGAATTGTCGAATGTCAAGGCATCGGGCGCGAAGCCGGTCCGCCCTGCTGCAGCGAATCGATTGACAACGCGTGTCGGTGCCGAGCGAATCTGTCCGCTAACTGCCGAGCGAAAATGTCCGGTTGGAGATTCTGCCTGAGGAGAGGCAGAGCTGGTTAGGGTGTGTACGTTTGGTGTTCATGGGCGAGGTCCCTTGGTGTCGGTTTCGGGGAA
>DATNCU010000062.1:0-5253 GCA_035607145.1 Thermoanaerobaculia bacterium | reverse complement strand
GTCGCACCATCTGTCACGGTGACATCGTCATCTTCCGCTCGCCCGAAGACCCCGCCATCGACCTCGTCAAGCGGCTCATCGGCCTGCCCGGCGACACCGTCGAGCTGCGCCAGAAGCAGCTCCTCGTCAACGGCCAGGAGGTGCACGACGACACCTTCGCCGTGCACAAGGACGCGCGCGTCGGCAGCGAGCAAGACCCCGCGAGCTACGCCCTCTTCCGGCGCGACAACTTCGGCCCGGTGACGGTGCCGGCCGGGCAGTACTTCTTCCTCGGCGACAACCGCGACCACTCGTACGACTCGCGTTACTGGGGCACGGTGCCGCGGCACTACATCAAGGGGCGCGCCTTCGTCATCTACTGGTCGTACGGCGGCGAGACGCCCGACGGGCAGTGGCCGGGGGTCGCCGCCAAGGTGCGACAGCTCGCGCGGACCGCGGCAGGCTTCTTCACCCGCACCCGCTGGGAACGCACCTTCCAACTCATCCGCTGAGCGGCGTGACCGCCGGCGCCTTCACCGCCGCCGCAGAGTCGGCGTCGCCCGCGCCGGCGCGAGCGGCGCGGCGGCTCGCGGTTCCGGGGCGCGACCTGGTCGAGGCGCTGGTGATGGCGGCGCTGCTCGCCGCGTACGCGCGCACCTTCCTCGTGCAGCCCTTCCGCATCCCGTCCTCGTCGATGGCGCCGGCGCTGCTCGCCGGCGACCAGCTGCTGGTCAATCGCTTCGTCTACGGCCCCACCCGCTGGCAGTGGGAGCACCGCCTGCTGCCGGCGCGGCCCCCGCGGCGCGGGGACGTCGCGGTGTTCCGCTACCCGCGCGACCCGCGCATCCCCTACGTCAAGCGCGTGCTCGGGGTGCCGGGCGAGAGCGTGCTGCTGCGCCGGCGCGAGCTGCTCGTCGACGACCGGCCGCTCGACGAGCGCGGCTACGCGCACCACTCCGATGCGGCCTCCTATCCCGAGTCGGTGCTCGTCGACCCGTTCTACGGCCGGCGCGACAACTTCGGGCCGGTGACGGTGCCGCCGGCGAGCTGGTTCGTGCTCGGCGACAACCGCGAGCTGTCGGCCGACTCGCGGTTCTGGGGCTTCGTGCCACGCTCGCACCTGCTCGGCCGAGCGGTCGCGGTCTACTGGTCGTGGCAGCCGGCCAACGGCAACACCGGTGGTCGCCCGCGCTGGCGCCGCATCCTGCGTCCGGTGCGGTAGCGCTACAATGATGCCCACTCACACGGCAACGAGCTCTCGCCGCGAGCGCGAGGCGCCATCGCTCAGCAGGAGTCGCGTCATGCTCAGGCAAGCGGGACAGAGCAAGCAACCCGGGCAGGGAAAGATCGGCTGCATCCTCTGGATCCTCGTCTTCGCTGTCGCCGGCACGGTGGCCTACAAGATGATCCCGGTGAAGGTGAAGACCTCCGAGCTGCACACCTTCATGGTCGACCAGGCCAAGTGGGCCAGCCACCAGTCGGCCGACGCGCTCGAGAAGAGCATCCTCCACAAGGCCGCCGAGCTCGGGCTGCCGCTCGACGAGAAGGGCGTCGAGGTGGTGAAGAGCCGCGACCGCGTGCGGATGGAGGCGGTCTACACGGTGCCGGTGGTGTTTCCCGGCTACACGTACTACTGGCAGTTCCACGACCTCGTGGACCGGAACATCTACATCTTCTAGCGCGGCTCCGCCTCAACACCGACGCGTTCAGGCTCGGTGGGCCGGAACGCGTCCTAGGCAAGCTCGCGCTCGAGAGCGGCGAGCGCGGCGACGGGATCGGCGGCGCCGGTGAGCGGCCGGCCGATGACGAGGTAGTCGGCACCGGCCGCGAGCGCCGCCGCGGGTGTGGTGACCCGCCGCTGATCGCCAGCGTCGCCGCCCGCGGGCCGCACGCCCGGCGTCACCAGCAGGAACGGCGACGGCAGCCGGGCCCGCAACGCCGGCGCCTCGTGCGGCGAGCAGACGGCACCGGCACACCCTGCGCGTTGCGCCAGCTCCGCCCAGCGCGCCGCGCGTGAGGCGAGCTCGCCCGGCAGGTCGAGCTCGTCGAGCGCCGCCTCGTCGAGGTGAGTGAGCAAGGTGACGGCGAGCAGGCGCACCTTGCCGCGCGCCGCCTCCACCGCCGCGCGCAGCATCGGCGTCGCGCCGGCGGCGTGCACGGTGAGGAGGTCGACGCCGAGGTCGCGGGCCGCGCTCACCGCGCCGGCGACGGTGTTGGGGATGTCGTGCAGCTTGAGGTCGAGGAAGACGCCGCGAGCGTGAGCGCGCGCCGTCTCCACCGCGCGCGGGCCCCAGCGCACGAAGGCTTCCAGTCCCACCTTGAGCAATCCCACGCGCGGGCCGAAGGTCGCGCACCAGGCTTCGAAGCGCGCGCGGTCGGAAGTGTCGAGCGCCACCGCCACGCGGTCGAGCGGGCGTGTGCGCGAGTTGCGGTCGGCGGCTGCGGGCTGGCTCACGACACTCGGGCGGCTCGCGCATCAACTCCAGATGGCCGCGCCGGCAGTGGGAGAATGCGGCCGCAGGAGTCTAGCCCGCCATCGCCGAGGAAGTCACTCCCGTACCTGCTGAGGACCGTCGGCCGGCGTCCGCCTGGTGGGGCGTCGGCGCCGCCGTGCTGCCGGGCACGCTCGCCGGCGCGCACCTCGCGGGGCTGCTGTTCTTCCTCAACCCGACGCTGCCGTTTCGTTTCGCGCCGCTGGTGCGCGGCGTGCTCGTCTACGCGGCGCTCCTCGGTGGCGCGAGCCTGCTCGTGCACCTGCCGTGGCTGCTGCGCGCGCGACGCGCCCCGCCGCGCTTCCTCCCCTGGTCGCTCGCCGCCGTGCTGCTCGCCTTCGCCGTGCTCGACGCGGCTCAGGCCTCGTTCTACGCCTACTACCTGCCGGCCGGCATCAACGTGCGGCTGCTCAAGGCGGCGGCGTGGCTCGCGCTCGCCGGGCTCATCGTGCTCTACGTGGCGTTCGCGCACGGCTGGACGGGACGGCGCTATGGGCGCGCCAGCCGCTGGACGATCGCAGTGGTCGCGCTGCTCTCGCTCTACGCGCTCGTCGAGCGGCGCGAGTCGTTCCAGCCACGCCCCGAGCCGACGCCTCTCGGCGCCGTCGTCGAGGGACAGCGCCAGGTCGAGCTCTACGTCGTCGGCATCGACGGGGCAACGCTCGATGCGCTGCTGCCGCTCACGGAGCAGGGGCGGCTGCCCTTCCTCGCCGCGATGCTGCGCGAAGGCAGCTACGCGCGGCTGCGCTCGCTCACCCCCACACGCGCGCAGCCGCTGTGGATGACGCTCGCCACCGGCAAGCACCCGCATCGTCACGGGGTGGTGGCGAACCAGCTCGAGCCGGCGCCGTTCCTCTTCCCCGGCGCCGAGCTGCAGCTGGTGCCGGCGGGCGTCGGCTTCACGCACTGGGGAACGTTCGGCGCCGCGTCGCGGCCGGTGGACAAGTCGCAGCGGCGGGCGCTCGCGACGTGGGAGATCCTGGCGCGGCTCGGCGGCGCGCCGACGGTGGTCGGCTGGCCGGAGGCGACGCCAGCGCCGCCCGGCGTCGCCTTCGCGCTCTCCGAGGCCTTCTTCGCCGGCCAGCCCGGGCAGGTGAGCCCGCCAGAGATCGAGGCGATGGCGACGGTGCTGCGCATGCCTGTCGTAGAGGCCGACCCGGCGCTCCTGCGGTCGCTGGGCGACCGGCTGCCGCCATCGGTACACGTCGGCCTCGAGCAGGACCTCTGGCGCGAGCGCGTCGCTGCCGCGCTGCTCGATCGCCAGAGGTCAACGACTGTTGACCCGGCGCTCTTCTTGCGCCTCCCAGGTCTGCGGCAGGCGTCGCGCCGCTGGTTCGGCGGCTTCGTCGCCCACGACCTCGAGGGCGAGCAGAGCGCGCGCGCCGCGGATGCGGCGCGGCGCGTGGAGGCCTACTACCGCCACCTCGACGACTCGCTGGCATCGCTGTGGGCGCGCGCCCGCGGGCCACGCCTCTTCGCCGTCATCTCGCCCTACGGCGCCACCACGCCCAGCAACTGGCGGCGCGCCCTCACCCTCGGCCGGCTGCCGGTCGAAGGCGTGCTCACCGGCCGCGCCGACGGCGTCCTGCTGCTGCGCGGGGAGGGGATCCGCGCCGGCAGCTTCGTCGGCGAGGCGGGGATCGCCGACGTCGCGCCAACGTTGCTCTACGGGCTCGGCCTGCCAGTGGGGCGCGACATGGACGGCCGCGCGCTCACCGGCGTCTTCGAGCCGTCGTTCCTAGCCACTCACCCGCTGAGCTTCGTGCCGTCGTACGAAACCCTCACCCGCTGAGGCGGGCCCGGGAGCCACGACGGCAGTGGGGCGGTCGCGCTCCACCATCCGCGCCTGGCCCTCGAAGATGGCGCCTTCGTCGATCACCAGGCAGGGGGTGTTCACCTCGCCGCGCAACTGGCCGCCGGCAGCCACCTCCACCCGCTGTGCCTGGATCAGCGCATCCACCTTGCCGGTGACGAAGAGCCGCCCCACCCGCACCTCGCCCTGCACTTCGCCCCCCTGACCGACGTAGAGGTCGCCGTCGGAATCCACCTTGCCGGTCAGGCGCCCTTCGATGCGGAAGGTGTCCTCGAAGTGCAGCTCGCCGCGCAGGTGACTGCCGGCGTCGAGGAATCCGTTGAGCTGGCTCTTGTTGCCGCCGTTCTTGGCCTTCATGTCGCGTCGTCCTCCCCGGCGATGAGGCGATCGTAGAGCCGCATGAGGTCTTCTTCCGAGAAGAAGTGGATCTGTAGCACGCCGCGGCCGCTGCGCCGGCGGCGGATCTCGACCTTGGTCCGCAGGCGGCGGGTGAGGCGCTCGGCCGCGGCCGCGGTGTGAACGTCCGCCGGCGTCGGCTTGCTCTTGCGCTTCGTCGCTTTGACGCGTCCCTTGGCCGCCAACGCCTCCAGTTGGCGCGCCGAGAGTCCCTCGGCCACGGCGCGCTCGGCGAGCGCCACCTGGTCCGCCGCCTTGCCGAGCGCGAGCAGCGGCCGCGCCTGGCCGGCGGTGAGTCGGCCGGCCCGCAGCAGCTCTTGCACATTGGTTGGTAAATTCAATAGTCTCAATGAGTTGGAGATGGCTGGCCGACTCTTGCCGACTCGCGCGGCGATCTCCTCGTGGCCGAGGCCGAACTCCTCCTGCAAGGATTGGAAGGCGAGCGCCTCCTCGATCGGGTTGAGGTCGCTGCGCTGCAGGTTCTCGACCAACGCCAGCTCGAGCAGGTGGCGGTCGTCGCGCACGTCGTGGACGACGACGGGCACCTGCTGCAGGCCCGCCTCCTGGGCCGCC
>DATNCU010000053.1:0-2077 GCA_035607145.1 Thermoanaerobaculia bacterium | reverse complement strand
TCGATATGCGCGAACCGCGACCCGTCCGGCGACCACGACACGAACGGCTCAGCGAACGGGCCATCCCAACCCAGGTATTCGGCGGTCTGCGCCAGCTCTTGCGACGTCCCGCTCTCGACGTCGACCAGCCAGAGGTGCGTGCTGTCTGCCTTGAACGTCTCGAACACCACATGGCGACGATCGGGCGAGAAGGCGACCTCCCAGCGCAGCGAGCCGATGTCGCCGTCGGCATCGTGGAAGAGCTCGCGCGGCGTCGAGCCGTCGACCGGCAGCACGGCGATGACTTCATCGCTGACCGACAGCACGGCGTCGCCCGCAGCGGTGAACTCGGACCACAGCGACCAGTCCGTCAGCTGGCGCTCGTTGCCACCCCCCGCGTCCGCCACCCACAACCCACCGCTCGCATCGCCGTAGGCGATCCGCGCGCCGTCGGGCGAGATCACGGCATCACGATGAGCCGGCGGCTCGACGGCGATCGGCACCGCGGTCCCCCCGTCGATGCTCAGGCGCAGGATGCCGTCGCGCTCGAAGAGCAGCCACTCCTCGCCATCGTTCGGGCGCGGCTCGCTGAACGGATGCGGCACTTCGCAGGTGAGGTTCTGCACCTGCAGCCAGTCCGTGCCCAGCGCCCGCCGCAGCGACGAGCGGTTGGTGTCGACCACCACCACGGCGCGGGCCAGCACTTGGCCCGCCGCGTCGATCGCCTGCACGGCGTACGTGCCGTCGCCCACCACGACGCCCCGCTCGTCGCGGCCGTCCCAGCGCAGCTCGCCGTGCGCGCTGGGGCTCGGCGGCAGAAGGCGGCGGGCGAGGCGGTCGCTCTCGTCGTGTACCTCGAGCACCGACACCAGGCCGGCGTCGAGGTCGAAGACGAGGCTCGTCTCGTCACGCACGCCATCGCCGTTGGGAGAGATGAAGGGCTCGCTGGCGAAGAGGTCGCCCTCTTGCGTCGTCAGCGGCAACGCCGCCTGGTTGTTGGTCTCGTCGAGCTCGACGACGGCCGCACCCGGATCGACCACCACGGTGAGACGGCGCGGCTCGGCGCCGCTCGCGAACGTCCAGGTGAACTGCGCGGTCGCGGTGTCGCCGCCCACGAGCGTGCCGAGCGCCTGGTCGCCACCCACCGGAACGCCGCCCGCAGCCGGGTCGCCGTCGAAGGCGCGCACGATGACGTCCGCGGCCGGCTGCTCGCCGAGGTTCGCCACCGTCGCCGACAGCGTCACCGGCTGCCCCGGCACCGGCCGCGCCGGGCTCACCGACAGCCCGCCGGCGCTCACCGCCAGGTCGGGCAGGCCCCGCACCACGAGGTTGACAAAGGTGCCGTTGTCGTCCTCCTGCAGCTCGGCCACTTGCGCCGCGGAGTCGACGACGACCACGACGATGCGGTCCTCCGCGCCCTCGACGGCGGCCAGATCCACGAACACCGTGGCCGCTGCACCGCCGGCGAGACCGGCCACGGGCTGCGGTGCGCCGAGCAACGTCCCGCCGTGCGCTGGATCGCCCTGGAAGAACGACACCTGGAAGGCCCCGGCGTCGCCGGCGCCGGCGTTACGCACGACGGCCGAGATGCGGAGCGGCCGCCCCTGCTCGGCGGGATCGGGAGTGAACGACACGTCGCCGTGCGCGACCGTCAGGTTGGGGTCGCCGGTGCCGGCGGTGAACGCCAGCTCGGCGGCGTTGTTGTCCTCGTGCGCCTCGGGCACTCGTTCGTCGGGATCGAGGACGACGGCGAAGGTCAGCTCCCCCTCGCGGTCGACGCGCCAGACGACGGTGCGCTCGTCGCTCTGCCCGGCGGCGAGGACCAGCGAGTCGCTGCGCACGGGGATGGTGGTCGCGCCGGCGCGGACCTCGTAGCGCGCCGTGAAGCTCGGGCTCGCCACCGTGCCGCGGTTGCGGAAGCGCACGCGGAAGAAGACGTCACCGCCCACTCGCGCCGGCCCGAGCTGGGCGAGGTCCGCCGCCGTCACCTCGAGGTCGACGCTGGGGGCCGTGGTCACGGTGAAGGTCGCCTGGTTGTTGCCCTCGTCGGCTTCTGTCACGGCGCCGTCGGGATCGACTTGCAGGAAGAAGGTGGTCG
>DATNCU010000036.1:0-2255 GCA_035607145.1 Thermoanaerobaculia bacterium | reverse complement strand
ACGCGGCGGCCTTTGAGCAGTGGATCTCCGTAGGCAACATTTCGCAGCATCCGCCGCTTGGTCTCCGGCAGGCTCGCCTCGACGCGGTGGAGGAAGAGCGCCGTCTCGTCGAGCAGCCGTTCCGGCGAGCGCACGTCCTTGACGATCACCGTCTCGGCGAACTGGGCGAGGCCGTTCTGCTCCTCGCGGCTCAAATCCTTGCCGGTGTAGACGACGATCGGCAGCCGGCGCAGCGCCGGGTCGTCCTTGATTCGCTGGATCAGCTCCATGCCCGACATGCCGGGGAGCTTCAAGTCGAGCACCAGGCAGTCGAAGGGCTGGCCGGCGAGGGCATCCAACGCCTCCTCAGCGCTCGCCACCGTGGTGGTCTCGACGTCCTGGCCGCCGATCAGCTCGACGATCGCCAGGCGCTGCGTCTCGTCGTCCTCGACGACCAGCAGGCGCTTGACCCGGCGGTCGACGAACTCCTGCATCTGCGCCAGCGTCGACTCCAGCACCTCCTTCTCGAGCGGCTTGGTGAGCACCGCCATGGCGCCGAGCTCGAGACCGCGGCGCTCCTCGCCGTTGCCCGCCGCCGAGATGATGTGCACGGGGATGTGGCGCACGTCGGCGTCGTGCTTGAGGCGGTCGAGCAGCACCCAGCCATCCATGTCGGGGAGCACGAGGTCGAGGGTGATGGCGTCGGGCTTCACCGTGCGCGCGTGCTCGAGCGCCTCGGCGCCGGTGCCGGCGACGATGCCGCGGAAGCCGCGGTCGCGCGCCAGGTCGAGCAACGTCTGCGCGAAGACCTCGTCGTCCTCGACGATGAGCAGCACGCGGTCGCCGGGCTGGATGAGCTGGCGGTCGTCGGCGATCAACGCCGCGGGGAGCGGCCGTTCGAGCTGCAGCACGCCGGTGTCGGTGGCGGTCGGCTGGTTGAAGCCGGCGGCGAGCCGCGTCGGTCCTTGCACATAAGGAAGCGGCGGCCGTTCGGAGCGCCGGCGCGGCACGTAGCGGTCGGGCAGGAAGAGGGTGAAGGTGCTGCCGCGGCCGGGCTCGCTCTCCACCGTCAGCTCGCCGCCGAGCAGGCTGGCGATCTCGCGGCTGATGTTGAGTCCCAGACCGGTGCCGCCGTACTTGCGGCTGGTGCCGCCGTCGGCCTGCTGGAAGGCCTCGAAGATGATCTGCTGCTTGTCCTTGGCGATGCCGATGCCGGTGTCCTCGACGGAGAGGGCGATCACCCGCTCCGCCTCGTGCAGGCTGGGGGGCAGCCCGCGCCGGTCGACGACCGGCGCCACGCGTAGGGTGACGCTGCCCTGCTCGGTGAACTTGAGGGCGTTCGAGAGCAGGTTGCGCAGCACCTGCCGCAGCCGCATGTCGTCGGTGGCGACGGTGTCGGGCACGCCCTCGGCGATCTCGACTCCGAGCACCAGCCCCTTCTCCTCGGCGAGGTGGCGGAACGAGCGCTCGACGTACTCGCGCAGCACGTCGACCCGCACGTCCTCGACGTTGAGCGCGATGGTGCCCGACTCGATCTTGGCCAAGTCGAGGATCTCGTTGATCAGCGCCAGCAAGTCGGCGCCCGATTGGTGGATGGTCTGCGCGAACTGCACCTGCTTGCTGCTGAGGTTGTCCTCGGGGTTGTCGGAGAGCTGGCGCGAGAGGATGAGCAGCGAGTTGAGCGGCGTGCGCAGCTCGTGCGACATGTTGGCGAGGAACTGCGACTTGTACTTCGAGGTGAGGGCGAGCTGCTCCGCCTTCTCCTCCACCTCCTGCTTGGCGAGCTCCACCTCGCGGTTCTTCCTCTCGACCTCGTCCTTCTGCAGCGTCAGCTGGCGCGCCTTCTCCTCCAGCTCCTCGTTGGTCTGCTGCAGCTCCTCCTGTTGCGTCTGCAGCTCCTCGGCCATGCTCTGCGACTGCCGCAGCAGCTCGTCGGTGCGCATGGTCGCCTCGATGGTGGCGACGACGATGCCCAGCGACTCGAGCAGCTGGTCGATGAAGGCGAGCTGGACGGTGGTGAAGGGGTGGAAGGAGGCGAGCTCGATGACGCCCTTGACGTCGCTCTCGAAGAGGATGGGCACGACGACGATGTTGAGCGGCGCCGCCTCGCCGAGCGCCGAGCCGATCATGATGTAGTCGCGCGGCACGTCGGTGATGAGGATGCGCTTCTTCTCGAGCGCCGCCTGCCCCACCATGCCCTCGCCCAGCGCGAAGCGGTTCGCCAGGTGCTTGCGCTCAGTGTAGGCATAGCTGGCGAACAGCTTGAGCACCGTCTC
>DATNCU010000027.1:0-3522 GCA_035607145.1 Thermoanaerobaculia bacterium | reverse complement strand
GCCTGGGTGGACGGCGAGGAGAAGGCGGTCAACCTCACCATCGACACCAGCCGCATGATGTTCCTCTGCGGCGGCGCCTTCGAGGGGATCTACGACCAGGTCTACGAGCGGGTCACCAAGCCGGGCAGCGGCGAGCGGCTGCGCACGCACACGGTGCGCAACGCGGATGGCCAGGTGCGCATCGAGACGCGCTTCTCGCTCGCCGACTTCCTCAAGGCCCAGGACCTCTTCGAGTTCGGCATGGTGCCGCAGTTCCTCGCCCGCTTCGACCAGACGGTGCTGCTCAACGACCTCGGCACCGACGTGCTCAAGGAGATCCTGCTGCACTCCTTCGACTCGCCGTTCGTGCGCTCACGCAACTTCTTCGACGTGATGGGCATCGACCTCGAGATCGAAGACCTGGCGGCGGCGCTGATCGCCGAGAAGGCCGCCCGCGACGCCCGCACCGGCGCCCGCTCGCTGCGGCCGATCTTCACCGACATCGTCAACGCCTTCGAGTTCGACCCCTGGTCGCAGGAGACGCTGGAGACGGTCGGCGAGGGGCGCTACCGGCTCAAGGTCAGCGCCGAGATGGTGCGCGAAGCGCTCAACCGCTAAGGCGGTTGGCGGCTCTCGGCCGCGGCGCGCTCGCGCACCAAGGCCAGCAGGCGCCCGAGGTCTGCCGACTCGGGGTGGCTGCGCGCGACGGCAGTCACGTAGGGCAGCGCCTGGCGCGCCGCGCCGGGCCGGGCAAGGATGGCGGCGAGCCCCTGCCAGGCCGCCGCGTGCCGCGGCTCCAGGGTGATGACGAGGGCGAGGTGACCGACCGCCGGACCCAGGGCGCCCTGCTCCTCGTGAAGGATGGCGAGCTGGAAGTGGGCCGCGGGGAGGTCGGGATCCTGCCGCAGGGCCCGCTCGAGCGCGGCGCGGGCGGCGGCTGTCTCGCCTTGGCGGCGCAGCGCGCCTCCCAAGGCGCTCCAGGCGAGGGCGATGTCGGGACGGAGCCGGATTGCCTCCCGGTACTCGGCGATCGCTTCGGGCAGCCGGTTTTCGTCGCTGAGCTCGTTGGCGAGGTTGAGGTGGCCGAAATGGTTGTCGCGAGTGACGGCGATCATGCGCCGAAAGACCGTCTCGCTGTCGCGCCACGTGGCGATCTGCGCCTTCGTCACGGCGGCCGAGACCGCGAGCGTGAAGAGCAGGGCTGTCACGGCGACGGGCTTGCCGAAAGGAACGCGGGGCGCGACCTCGGCGACGCTCCAGACGACTGCCATGGTGAGGCCGATGGCGGCGAAGTAAGTGTAGCGGTCGGCCGCCGTCTGCTCCCCCGCCTGCAGCAGACCCGAGACCGGCAGCAGGCAGAGCACCCACCACAGCCAGCCCACGGTGAGCCATGGAAAGCGGCGCACTGCGGCGAGCGCGCCGGCCGTCAGCACCGCGAAGATCGCGGCGGCGACCGCGACGCGCATTCCACCCCAGCCCGCCGCCGGCAGCGGGTAGAAGGCGGTGAGCCCGGTAGGCCAGAGCGCCATGCGCAGGTAGGTCGCACCGCCGACGAGGGCCGTCGCCGCCCGCTGCGTCAGCGGCGCCGTGGCAAGCTCCGCCATCGCCTCGCTCGCGCGGGCGCTGAGCAGGGCGCCGACTCCTGCGGCCGCGCTCATTAGCACCCAGGGGAGCTTCTCGGCGACGAGCGGCCGGGCGCGACGCAGCCACGCGCGGAGCGATCGCGCCTCGTCGCCCTGCGGCAGCCGGCCGAGCGGCCACAGGTCGAGCAGCAGCATGAGCGCCGGCACGACGAGGGCGGTAGCCTTCCCCAGCAACGCCACGGCGAAGGTGGCGGTGACCGCGACGTAGCGGCCGCGAGACGGCGCCTCGCGCCAGCGCACGTAGAGGAGCAGCGCCAGCAGACCGCCGGCCGCGGCGATGAGGTCCTTGCGGCCGGTGAGCCAGAGGACCGGCTCGACGCGCAACGGGTGGAGGGCCCACAGCGCCGCCACCGCCGCGGCCCGCCAAGTGTGCACCACCCTCAGGCCTGCGGATGTCGCCCGCCGCCAGAGCGCGAACACCAGCACCGCATCGAGCGCGTGCAGCAACAGGCTGGTGAGGTGATGGCCGTAGGCCACCTTCCCCCACAGCTGCCAGTCGAGCATCAACGACAGCACGGTGAGCGGCACCCAGTGGCCGAAGAACTGGTCGCCGAAGGCGAGCCGCACGCCATCCCAGGTGAGCCCGCGCAGCACCGCGGAGTAGCGCGGCACCGTCTGCGGGTCGTCGAGGTGCACGAACCCGCAGCGCAGCGCCGGCAGGAACACCACCAGCGTGAGCGCAGCGATGGCGAGCGCCGGCACGACCGGCCGCTCGCCTCGGCGGCCGGCGTCGGCCGCGGAGGGCGTCTCGGATGAGGCGGCGCTCGCCGGCGCGGGGTCTGCGCTCATCAGGGTGGCGCGAGTATATGGACGGCGTGGAGGCCATCACCGCGGCGCGCTGCGAGCTGCGTTAAGCTCCGCCGTCGTTTTCTTTCGATCCCTTACGCCGCGAGTCATCGCGGCGTGCTGCGGCCGTCACGGCCGGCCATCTCGGAGACCATGCTCGACGCCATCCTCGCCGACAGCGAGACCTTCAGCGGCCTCCCGCCCGAGCGCCTGCGCTCGCTGGCCGCGCACTCGGCCGAGGTGCCGGTGGCGGCCGGCAAGCTGGTCTTCGCGCACGGCGACCCGGCCGACGCCGTCTACCTCGTCGTCGAGGGCACGGTCACCATCTTCCGCGACAAGGTGGGCCGGGCGATGCAGCTGCTCGCCCGCATCGGCCCCGGTGAGCTGCTCGGCGAGCTCTGCCTCTTCGACGAGACGACGCGCACCGCGTCGGCGCGCGCCGCCACCGGCTGCCGGCTGCTGCGCCTTTCGCGCGAGCCGCTGCTCGAGGTGCTGCGCGCCGAGCCACAGCTCGCGGTGCGTATCCAGAACACCGCGGCCCGTCGCCGCAACCTCAACTCCGCGGCGGCGCTGGAGCTGGGACAGCAGTCGGAAGTGCGCATCCGGCTGCGCGCGCCGGTGCGCATCCGCCTCGAGGACGGCCGGGTGGTCGCCGCCGAGCTCGCCAACCTCTCGGTCGGCGGTCTCTCTCTCGAGAGTGTGCCCGACGACTGGGCGGCCGGCACCACCGTGCGTTTCGAGCTGCTCGTCGACGGCGAGGCGCTGGCCGTCGACGGCCGGATCGCCTGGCGCCACGAGGGCGCGGTGGGCATCGCCTTCCAGAGCCAGGCGAAGGGCCACGAGCGTTTCGTCTACCGCCTGCTGCGGCGGCTTGGCGAGAACGGCAAGTAGGAACGGCAAGTAAGGACGACTAGGCGGGCGCCGGCGCGTCAGCCGACCGGCTCGCCCGCCGCACGATGCCGTCGAGGATCATCAGGAACGCCGCCTGCTGCTCCTTCTCGCCCTTCTCGATCACGCACAGACAGCCGCGGCCGTCGAAGCGGCGATGCAGCTCGTCGGCGTGGCGGCCGGAGCGGATGATCACCCGCTTGAGGTCGACGCCGCGCCGCCGCGC
>DATNCU010000703.1:0-2138 GCA_035607145.1 Thermoanaerobaculia bacterium | reverse complement strand
CGTCGCGGTGGCGCTCTTCCTGCGCCGCGCCTGGCGCGACCCCGGCACCTGGCTCCCCGGCTGGGCGATGAACCTGCTCGGTCTCGGGTACCTGCCGGTGCTCTACCTCGACCTGGTGGTGCGCTGGAGCGGCCAACTGGTGCGGCCGGTGATCCACCTCGCGCTCTTCGCGGTGGCGGTCAAGCTCTTCGCGCTGCGGCAGGAGCGCGACAAGTGGCACGTGGTGATTGGCGTCTTCTTCCTCTTTCTCGCCGCCATGGGCACCAGCGTGCACCCGAGCATCATGCTCTACCTGGCGGCGTTCCTCGGCCTGGCGATGGCGGTGCTGGCGCGCTTCGCCTACTACTCGGTGCTGGCGCGCTTCGGCTACCGTCGCGAGGAGCCGGTGCGGGCGCCGCTGCGCGGCTTCGTCATCGGCGCCACAGTGGCGGCCATCGCGTTGGGCGCGCCGCTCTTCGCGCTGCTGCCGCGCATTCGTACGCCGTACATCCTGGTGCGCGGGACGGGCACCGGCACCGTGGTCGGGGCCGCCGGCTTCTCGGACCTCATCACGCTCGACAGCATCGGCAGCACGCGGGCCGGGCGCCAGGTGCTGATGCGGCTGCGCTTCTCGCCGCAGCCGCGGCCGCGGCGCGAGCTTCGCCTCAAGGCCGAGACCTACGACCTCTACGACGGCCGCACCTGGCGGGCCAACGCCACCGCGCAGCCGCTGGTGCCCGAGCCGGGCGGCACGTTCCGGCTGGCACCGGGGCGCCCGACGCAGCAGGCCGAGGTGTGGCTGCTGCCGTGGAACAGCCCGTCGCTGCCGGTGCCGGTGCGGGCGGTGGGGCTGCGCCTGCGGGTGCCATCGCTGGGGCGCGACCGCGGCGGTGCGTTGGCGCTCTACCACGTCCCGCGCACGACGCTGCCCTACGACGTGGACATGGCGGACGAGCCGGCGCTCGAGAACCTGCCGCAGCCCGACCTTGCCGACCTCGGCGAGTCGAGCCTCGACCGCCGCGCGGTGACGCCGCGGATCGCCGCGCTGGCGGCGCAGGCGATGGGGCAGGGGAGCGCGTACGAGCGGGCGGTGCGATTGGAGCAGCACCTCTCGACGGCGTACGACTACACGACGGACTTCGTGGGGCGTTCAGGGCAGCTGGCGCTTGAGGATTTCCTCTTCCGCACCAAGCGCGGACATTGCGAGTTCTTCGCCACCGCGATGGTGGTGATGTTGCGCAGCCAGGGGATCCCGGCGCGCTTCGTCACCGGCTTCTTGGGTGGCGACGAGAACGCCTTCGAGGGCTACTACGTGATCCGCGAGAGCAACGCGCACGCGTGGGTGGAGGCGTGGTTCCCCGACCGCGGCTGGCAGGTCTTCGACCCGACGCCGGCATCGGGCCGCCCGGGCGCGGCGGAGCGCGACTTGCCGTTGTTGTTGTCGGAGGTGTGGGACTACGTGTTGTTCCGCTGGGACCGCTACGTGTTGACGTTCGGCTTCTACGACCAGATGCAGTTGTTGCTACAGGCGCGGTCGGCTTGGTTGTCGTTTTGGCGGATCTTCCAGCGCAACCAGGGTGTGCCGGAGGCGCCTGCGCCGACGGTGGATTCGCTGCCGGGGGGGCGGGCGGCGCCGGGGACTGAGGGGTGGAGTTGGGAGCGGTGGGGGTGGCCGGTGGTCGCCGGGTTCGCGGTGGTGGCGTTGTTGGTGGTTGCCGCGCTGTGGTGGCAGCGCCGTCATCGGCGGCGCACGGCGACGGAGAGCTACCGGCGGCTGCGCGAGCGGCTGGAACGCAGCGGGCTGCCGATGCCGGAGTCGCTGGCGCCGTTGCAACTCGTGAGGTCGGCGGGCGGGCGGTTCCCTGAGGCGGCGCGGTCGACTTCGCGGCTGGTGGATTTGTACGTGCGCGAGAGCTTCGCGGGGGAGATGCTGGCGGAGGAGGAGCTGGGCGCCGCTGCGGCTTCACTTCGCGAGGTCGAGCAGGTGCTCAAGAAGGCCGGTTAGCGAACAGGTTCGCGCTCGGCTGCGGGGCCGAAGAGAAGAGCGACTGCGTGGCGGTTGTGGTACGGCCGGGCGGGCCGGTGGGATGTGGCGGCGGCCCTTGCGCGCGGCCTGACCCGACTAGCTCCGCGGCCGGGTCCGCGGCGGGCGCCGGCGG
>DATNCU010000693.1:0-2509 GCA_035607145.1 Thermoanaerobaculia bacterium | reverse complement strand
CGCCTCGGCGATCGCCCGCACCGCCGCCGGCGGCAGGCCGGCCCGCCGGTCGAAGCTGCCGGCCTGCGCGTCGAAGCGCGCTATGTGGAGCCCTCCATGAGCGCAGCGGAGACTACCGCGTCATCGCCCAGGGCCCTGCGGTAGGCTCGCACCGGCGTTCCAAAGGAGGTTCCAGATCCTGCTGCCATTCGCGCTGACCACCGCCGTCGCCGTGGTCGTGCTCCTCGTCGCCGAGGCGCGCGGCTGGCGGGCCGCCGCCGGCGTGGCGAAAGGCGTGGCGTCGTCGGCGTTCGTGGCCGCGGCGCTGGTGGCGGGGGCAACGGCGTCGACCTACGGGCGCGTGCTGCTCGTCGCCTTCGCCTTCTCCTGGCTCGGCGACCTGCTGCTGTTGTCGAGCGAGAGCAAGACGTTCCTCGCCGGCCTCGGCGCCTTCCTGCTCGCACACGTCGCCTTCGCCGCCGCCTTCCTGGTGTGGGGCGTCGATTGGAAGGCAGTCGCAATCGCCGCGCCGGTGCTGGCGCTGGTGGCCATCCTCATCGGCCGCTGGCTGCTGCCGCACGTGAGCGCGGCGATGCGCATCCCGGTCATCGCCTACATGACGGCGCTGTGCACGATGGTGACGTTCGCCGCCGGCGCGGCGTGGTCGCGGCCCGACGCGCGCTTCCTGCTGCCGGCGGCGGTGGCGTTCTTCATCTCCGACATCTCGGTGGCGCGCGGGCAGTTCGTGAGCCCCGGCATCTCCAACCAGGTGTGGGGGCTGCCGCTCTACTACGCGGCGCAGCTCGCTTTCGCCGCCAGCGCGTCGATGGTGCTGGCGCCGGCCATGATCCTGGCACCGGGCTGATGCCGCCGGCGAAGCTGAAGTCGCCGGCGAAGGACACCGGCTACTCAGGCCGGCCGCTGGTGGTCAAGCTCGGTCTCGACGACGGCATGCGCGGCGCCGTGCTCGGTGGACCGGCCGACTATCGCGAGAGCCTGATCGCCGACTCCGGAGCCGAGTTGAGCGACGCGCTGGCGCCCGAGCTCGCCTTCATCCAGCTCTTCGTCACCGAGCGCGCGGCGCTCGCGCGCGAGCTCCCGCGGGCGATGAAGAGTCTCGTCGACCGCGGCATGATCTGGGTGTCGTGGCCGAAGCGCACCTCGCGCGTGCCCACCGACGTCACGGAGGACGTAGTGCGCGAAGTGGCGCTGCCGCTCGGCCTCGTCGACGTCAAGGTCTGCGCCGTCGACGAGGTGTGGTCGGGGCTCAAGCTGGTGCGGCGGCTGCCGTCGAAAGCGAAAGCGCGACGGCCGGTGTAACCTGTCTCTGCAAACACCATCCACCCTGTTGGAGGACCCACGATGAGAAAGCCCGCCTTCGTTGCCCTCGCCGCGCTCGCCCTCGTCCTCGCCGTCGTGCCGTTCGCGCTGGCCCATGATGACCACGGCCACGACCACGGCACGCCCGCCGCGGCCGCCGGCACCTGGAAGGGCGAGATCGTCGACATCGCCTGCTACGTGCCCAACGGCGCCAAGGGCGCCGGCCACGCCGACTGCGCGAAGAAGTGCGCCAAGGCCGGCCAGCCGCTCGGCCTGCTCACCGGCGACGGCGACCTCGTGCTGCTGCTCGCCGATCACGAGGACGGCAAGGCCTACGATCAGGTCAAGGAGCTCGCCGGCACCGCCGTCGAGGTCTCTGGCAAGTCGGCCGAGCGCGACGGCATGACCGTCGTCACGGTGGCCTCGGTCAAACCGGCGGCGTAGCGACCGCCAGCGGCGGCAGGATCCGCTCGAGCGCTTCGTCGAGGCGCGTCACCACCTCGGTGGCGCCCGCCGCGCGCAGGCGCTCGGGCGTCGTCCAGCCGCTCGAAACCGCTAACAACGGCACGTCGCACGCGAGCGCGCAGCGCACGTCCTCGACGCTGTCGCCGATGATGAGCGCGTCGGCCGCCGTGAACGGGTAGCCGGTCGCCGCACGTCCGCGCGCGATGGCCACCGGTGGCAGGCAGGCGCGGTCCTCGCCGTCGTCGGCGTAGGCGCCGAACGCGAAGTGCTCGTGCAGCCCGCCGCGCCGCAGCTTGGCGCCGGCGCCGCGCGCCCAGTTGCCGGTGAGGAGGCCCACCGCCACGTCGCCGCGGCCGGCGAGTGCCGCCAGCGCCTCGCCGGCGCCGGGGATCACCTCCACCGGCCCCAGCCGCGCCTCGATGCGCGAGGCGTAGGCGTCGCGCATCCGCGGCAGGCGCTCGCGGACCTCGTCGCCGCCGAAGCCGGCGCCGGTCATCAGCTCGCGCACGATGAGCGGATCGGTCTTGCCGCTGAAGTCGTAGTGGTCGAGGTCGCCGGCGGTGCCGAAGACCTCGACGAGCGCCTCGGCGAAGAGCACGCGCACCTGCGGGCCGCAGCGCAGCAGAGTGCCGTCGATGTCGAAGAGGAGGAGGCGCATCGTCGGCACCAGCGCTCGCCGCGCCGGCTAGCCCTTCGCCACCCCTTCGAGGTAGGCCTTGAGCGCCGCCGCGTTGTTCTTCTCCTC
>DATNCU010000686.1:0-2171 GCA_035607145.1 Thermoanaerobaculia bacterium | reverse complement strand
ACCATGGTGAAGGCCGGCACCTTCCGCGAGGACCTCTACTACCGCCTCAACGTCATTCCGGTGACGATGCCCGCTCTGCGCCAGCGGCGCGAAGACATCCCGCTGCTCGCGCAGCGCCTGCAGCCGCACCGGGATGACGTTGATGCGGTAGTAGAGGTCCTCGCGGAAGGTGCCGGCGGCGATCATTTCGCCGAGGTCGCGGTTGGTGGCGGCGATGATGCGCACGTCCACCTGTTCCTCCTCGTTGCCGCCCACCTTGCGGATCGTCTTGTGCTGCAGCACGCGCAGGAGCTTCACCTGCATCGTCGGCGTCATCTCGCCGATCTCGTCCAGGAACAAGGTGCCGCGGTGCGCCTCGTGGAAGAGTCCCTTCTTCTCCTTGAGCGCGCCGGTGAAGGCGCCGCGCTCGTGGCCGAAGAGCTCGCTCTCGAGCAGGTTCTCGGGCATGGCGCCGCAGTTGATCGACAGGAACTTGTGCTTGGTGCGCGGGCTCGCGAAGTGGATGGCCCTGGCGATCAGCTCCTTGCCGGTGCCGCTGTCGCCCTGCACCAGCACGGTGGACGAGGTCCTGGCGACGCGTTCGACGAGGGCGAACACCTCCTGCATCGGCCGGCTCTTGCCGATGATGTTGGCGAAGGTGTACTTCTGCTCGAGCTCGCGGCGCAGCCAGACGTTCTCCTCGACCAGGCGCGACTTCTCGAGCGCCTTCTGCACCAGCACCTTGAGCTCTTCGACGTCGAAGGGCTTGGAGACGTAGTCGTAGGCGCCGAGGCGCATCGCCTCGATGGCCGACTTGGTGGAGGTGTAGGCGGTCATCATGATGACCGAGGCCTGCGGGTGCTGCTCCTTGAGCTCGCGCAGCAGCTCGAGGCCCGAGCCGTCGGGCATGTGGATATCGCACATCACGAGGTCGAAGCCGTCGCCCACGGCGAGCCGCTCGCGCGCCGCCGTCACCGACGAGGCGGTGGCGACGCGGTAGCCCTCGCCCTGGAAGAGCAGGCCGAGGAACTCGAGCAGGCTCGACTCGTCGTCGACGATGAGGAGTTGCGGCGTCACGGCGTCACCGAGGTGGCGGCGTACTCGGAGAGCTCGGCGATCAGCGCCGGCGTGGCGCCGGCGACCGGCAGCTCGGCGGTGATGGCGGTGCCGGCCCCCGGCGAGGTCTCCACGTGCACGCGGCCGCCGTGCTCCTCGACGATGCGGTAGACGATCGCCATGCCGAGGCCGGTGCCCTGGTCGAAGAACGACTTGAAGGGCTGGAAGAGCTTGGCGCGCTCCTCGGCGCCCATGCCGCGGCCGGAGTCGGCGACGCGCAGCTGGTAGAACTCGCCGGCGATGCGGCCGGAGATCGCCAGCCGGCCGCCGCCCGGCATCGCCTTGAGCCCGTTGCGGGTGAGGTTCCAGAAGATCTGGCTCACCTGGTCGGCGTCGGCGAAGATGCGCGCGCTCGGCGGGTCGAGCGCCACCTCCAGCCGGTGCCGCGGCGACAGCTCGGGGCTGTTGGAGAGCAGCTGCACGTGCTCGGCGAGCAGGTGGGCGACGTCGAACCAGACGCAGGCGCGCTCCTTCGGCCGCGCGAACTGCAGGAAGCTCTTGATCGTGCGGTCGAGGCGCTGGCTCTCGCGCAGCACGATCTGCAGGAGCTTGGCGCGCTGCGGGTTGTCTTCGCTCGCGGGGGAGAGCATCTGCACGGAGCCCGAGATGGCGGCGAGCGGGTTGCCGATCTCGTGGGCGATGCCGGCGGCGAGCTCGCCCACCGCCGCCATGCGGTCCTTCATCCGCAGCTCGGCCTGTAGCGCGCGCCACTCGGTCAGGTCCTGGAAGACGACGATGTAGCCGCCGAGGCTGCCGTGCGCGTCGGTCAGCGGGCTGACGGTGAAGCCGAACCAGCTCCGGCCCTGCTGGCCGCCGCCCTCGTACTCGGCACGCACCCAGCGGCTGCGGCGGCTCTCGGCGGTGAGCTCGTCCCAGCGCTCGGCGGGGAAGAGGCGCGCCTCGGCGATGTGGCGCCCGACCAGCCGCTCGGCGTCGCGGCCGAGCAGCTGGCCGCCGGCGCGGTTGAGGCTGGTCACCGTCCCCTCGAGGTCGGTGGTGATGAGGCCCGAGGAGATCGACTGCACGACGTCGTGGTAGACGATCTGCAGGTCGGCGAGGTACTCGCGCTTCTCCTC
>DATNCU010000640.1:0-2902 GCA_035607145.1 Thermoanaerobaculia bacterium | reverse complement strand
GGTCGAAGTAGACGAGGACGACGCCCTGGAAGAGCAGCTTCAGCTGGTCGCTGGAGAGCTCGCGCAGCAGCCGGCTCTTGGCGAGCTGGCGCCAGACGGCCTGGAACTCCATCACCGCCGTGCCGCCGCCCTCCTTGGCGTGGAGGCCGCCGACGAAGCCCTCCAGCGCGCCCGAGCGGCTGTGCTCGAGCTTGCGGGCGGTCTCCAGCCGCTCGATGCGGCCGGCGAGGGTGTCATCCATGGGGTTGAGGCGGCGCGCCTTGGTGAGCACGGCGATGGCGCGGTCGTGGAAGCCGTCGCTGGCGTACTTGTCGGCCACCCAGCCGTACTCGTCGATGGCCTTGGCGACGTTGCGCAGGCCGACGTAGACGTCGGCGAGCTTGAGGTGGAGGTTGAGGTCGTGCGGGCGGAACTTGAGGTCTTCCTGGATCCGCTGCTCCGCCTCGGCGTAGCGCTCCAGGACGATGAGGTCGTCGATCGTGTACTGCTGCTGCGGCGAGCCGTCCTTCTTGCCGAAGAACTTCTTGATCAAGGGGTGGCGCCTCTCCCGCTCGACCACTCCGTTCCGTTCGGCACCACCTCGGTTGGCATCACAGATGGACGCGGACGCCCTCGCGAGGTGACGGCTGGTCGCTAGCGCCGCGGCATTATAGCCGAGCGGGGACTACACTTTAGGCGGAGCGGGCGCGGCTCGACGCTGCGCAACCGTGTGGCTCAGCCGTTGCACTCGCGCGGCGACGGAAGCCTCTCAACACCAGGAGCAGACCGCCATGTCCACCCCCTCCGCGCCGCGAGCCTCCGGGGCAGCGAGTCTTAGAACCGCCGTATTCGCCGTCTTGTTCCTCGCCGCCGCCCTGCCGGCACTGGCGAGCGACCAGGACCGTTACGGCTACTACCGCATCGTCGAGGGCAACGCCTCCTTGATCCAGCTCGGCGAGTCGGGCCGGCCGGGCGCGTCGGAGGCGGCGCAGGAGAACCAGCCGCTGCTCACCGGCGATCGGCTGTGGACGTCGCGCGGCTCGCGGGTGGAGGTGGTGCTCGCCGACAACACGATGCTGCGAGTGGGCGCCGACAGCGAGCTCGCCTTCGACGAGCTCGCCTGGTCGGGCGACGCCAACGCCGAGGGGAACCTGCTGACGCTGCGCCGCGGCGAGGTGCAGTTGGTCACCGACGGCGCCGGCGAGACCCGCGTCGACACCGACAACGCCAGCATCTACCTGCGCGAGTCGGGCAGCTACCGCGTCGAGTCGCGCGACGAGACGACGCTGCTGGTGGTGCGCGCCGGCCGCGCCGAGGTGCGCACGCGCCGCGGCGCCACCGTCGTCGACGAGGACGAGGAGGCGTGGATCGAGGGCGACTCCGCGCCCGAGGTCGAGGCCGCGGGCACCTGGGACAGCCTCGAGCGCTGGGCGAGCAACCTCGACGACCAGTACCGCCGCGGCAACCGCTCCTACGACGGCTACGTCGACTCCTCGCTCTCCTACTCCTCGGTGCGCATGGCCGAGTACGGCAGCTGGGTGACGATCTCCAACCGCCGCGTCTGGCGGCCGCGCGTGGGCGCGGACTGGAGCCCCTACCGTCACGGCCGCTGGGTCTACACGCCGAGCGGCCTCACTTGGTCCTCGTACGAGCCGTGGGGCTGGGTGCCTTACCACTACGGCAGCTGGGACTACACCCCCGGCTGGGGCTGGGCCTGGTACCCCGGCCGCGTCTACGCGCCGGCGTGGGTCTACTGGTACTGGGGCCCGAGCTACGTCGGCTGGTGCCCGTTCGGCTACTACTCGCACTATTACGGCCCGCGCTTTTACGCCGGCTACGGGTTCGGCATCGACTTCACCTGGGGCTTCGGCCGCCGCGTGCACGGCTGGGCCGGCGGCTCGCACTGGGACCGCTGGAACTTCGTCGACTGCAACGGCATCTACGACCGCCGGCTCGGCTACCGCACGCGCAGTTGGGCGCAGCTCGGCAGCCACGGGGGCCTGCCGCGCGGCATCATCACCACCGAGACGCGCGGCCTGAAGCCCGACATCGCGACGCGGCCGTCGCAGGGCATGCTGCGGCTCGCCAACGACCGTAGCGGCTGGGAGAAGCCGATTCGCGAGCTTCCCGACGTGAGCCGCTTCGTGGCGCGCGACCCCAACGTGGGCGCCGACGTCGGGCGCTGGGCGCTGCCCGTCGACCGTGACGGCGGCGTCGGCGGACGCGGCGACCGCGCCGGCGTCGGCCGCGGGGCGCCGGGCGAGAAGCCGGCGTGGGTGGGCGGCGAGAACGAAGGCGCCACCCGCCGGGCGACCTCGAACCCCGACTGGCGCAGCGGCGGCGGCAGCGCCGGCGCGAGCGTCGGCGGTGCCGATCCGAGCGGCGCGCGCAACGGGCGGCCGCGCGGCGGCAGCGACGATTGGCGCAGCGGCGGCGTCGCCCGCGGCGGCGACGAGAAGCCCGCCGTGGTCGGGCGGCCCGCCGGCGAGAAGCCGGGCGCGCCGAACCCCGGCGATTCAAGCTCGGGCACCTGGCGCACGCGGCCCGGTAATCCGGATGGCGGCAGCGGTCGCGGTCCATCGGCGCGCGTGCCTGGCGCCGGTGTCACCGGCAAGCCGAGCCGGCCCTCGTCCGACGGTGGCAGCAACGGCCGCGGCGACGGCGACAAGCCAAGCGGCGCGGCCACGCGTGGCGATCACCCGAGCGGCGGTGACGAAGGCTGGCGCAACGGCGGCGAGTCGCCGCAGGCCCGCGAGCACGCGCGAGTGCCGCGGTCTGAGTCCTTCGACCAGTCGCCGCGCGGCGGCGCCGAGCGGGCGACGCGTCCCGGTTCACCCGCTGACGAGAGCTGGCGCAGCAGCGGCCACGAGGGCGTGAGCGGCGGCCGGCCACCCGTGCGTCGCATCGTCGAAGGCATGCGGTC
>DATNCU010000627.1:0-10242 GCA_035607145.1 Thermoanaerobaculia bacterium | reverse complement strand
CACCGCCAAGGGTTGATCGACGCCGACCAGGCGACGGCGGTGAAGAAGGAAGCCCGCCTCATCCTGCAGCGGGTGCGTTCCTCGCGCGCCTACGAGCTGCGGCCGATCGGCTACGAGGTGGTGCTCCGCATGGGCTTTCAGATACCGAGCAACGGCGGCTCGCGCGAGCTCTCCGAGAGCGACGTCGCCGCCGCGCTCGCCCGCGACGCCGGCATGGAGTACGTGCGCATCGACACCCTTTCGCTCGACGCCGATCTCATCGAGAAGCAGATCTCGCGGCCGTTCGCGCGCAAGCACCGGCTGATCCCGCTGTCGCTGCAGAACGGCAAGCTGCGGGTGGCGCTGGGCAACCCGTTCGACCTCGACGCGCTCGACTCCTACCGCCGCATCGCCGGCCGCGAGCTCTCGGCGGTGGTCGCCGCCGAGCCCGAGATCCTCAAGGCGCTCAACGAGTTCTACGGCCTGCGCCACTCGGTGAAGCGGGCCGAGCGCGACCTCTCCTCCGGCATCGACCTGGGCAACCTCGAGCAGCTGGTGCGGATGAAGTCGGAGACCGAGATCGAGTCCTCCGACCAGCACATCGTCAACGCCGTCGAGTTCCTGCTCCAGCACGCCTACGACACGCGGGCGAGCGACATCCACATCGAGCCCAAGCGCGACAACAGCACGATCCGGTTCCGCATCGACGGCGTGCTGCACGACATCCAGGAGATGCCGAAGGTCGTGCACCAGGCGGTGGTGTCGCGCATCAAGACCGTCGCCCGCCTCGACATCGCCGAGAAGCGCCGCCCGCAGGACGGCCGCATGAAGACGACGCGCCAGGGTCAGGAGATCGAGTTGCGCGTCTCGAGCCTGCCCGTGGCCTTCGGCGAGAAGCTGGTGCTGCGCATCTTCGACCCGCAGGTGCTGGTGCAGGACCTCGCCGGCCTCGGCTTCTACCCCGACGAGCTCGAGCAGTTCAACGACTTCATCAGCCGCCCGCACGGCATCATCCTGGTCACCGGCCCCACCGGCTCGGGCAAGACGACGACGCTGTACTCGGCGCTCAAGACGCTGGCGACGCCCGAGGTCAACATCACCACCATCGAAGACCCCATCGAGATGGTGAGCCCGACCTTCAACCAGACCGCGGTGCAGAACAAGGTGGGGATCACCTTCGCCTCGGCGCTGCGCCACATCCTGCGCCAGGACCCCGACATCATCATGGTGGGCGAGATCCGCGACGCCGAGACGGCGCAGTACGCGATCCAGGCCGCGCTCACCGGCCACCTGGTCTTCTCCACCCTCCATACCAACGATGCCGCCTCGTCGATCTCGCGCCTGACCGATCTCGGCGTCGAGCGCTTCATGATCACCTCCACCCTCGCCGGCGCCATGGCGCAGCGGCTCCTGCGCAAGATCTGCCCCCACTGCGCGCTCGAGCGCTACCTCGAGCGCGACGAGGCGTCGACGCTGCGGCTCTCCATCCCTGACGGCAAACGCGTCAAGGTGAAGGAAGGCAAGGGGTGCCACCAGTGCCGCGGCACCGGCTACCTCGGGCGCAGCGGCATCTTCGAGGTGCTGGCGGTGGACGATGCCGTCAAGGAGCTCATCCTCAAGGGCGCCGACGCGCCGCTGATCAAGCGCGAGGCGGTGCGTCACGGCATGCGGACGCTACGGCAGTCGGCGCTGCGCAAGCTTTCCGAAGGCGTGACGACCGTCGAAGAAGTGTTGCGCGTGACGGGGCTCGCGTGAGCGCGACGGCGGTGCGCCGCGCCCTCGCCGCGGCTGCGCTGCTCGCACTCCTCACCGCGCCGCTGCTCGCCGAAGGCTGGCACGGCGGCGGGCACGCCAGCGGGACCGTCGTCGACGTCGACGACAAGCCGATCGCCGGTGCGACGGTGACGCTGCGGCTCCCCGACGAGACCACCGGCCCGTCGCCCGCCACCACCGACGCCCGCGGCCGGTGGGCGCTGCTCGGCCTCGCCGGCGGGCGCTGGAACCTCACCGTCGAGGCGCCGGGCTACATCCACGCCGTCGGCATCGTCGAGGTGCCGGAGAGCGGACCGGCGCCTGCCCTCCAGGTACAGCTGCGTCCACTCACCGAGGTGACGCCGGGCGGCCCGGAGAACCCGCAGGCTGTCTTCCTGTGGATCGACAAGGGCAACTCGCTGCTCGCGCAGGGCAAGCCCGCCGAGGCGCGCGCGGAGTACGAGAAGGCGCTCAAGACGCTGCCACCCGAGCAGCGCCCCGACATCTACCAGGGCGTGGCGCGGAGCTGGTTCCTGCAGGGCGACCTCGAGCGCGCCGCGCAGGCGGTGCAGGCCGGGCTCCGCATCGAGCCGAACCACAAGGTGCTGCGCCAGCTGCTGCCGATGTTGCTCGAAGACCTCGGCCGGCCGCAGGAGGCGACCGCCTTTCTCGCCGCACTCGACGCCGGCACCTTGCCGCCGCAGCCGCAGGACGAGGAGGCCGACGGCGGCGATTGGCCGCCGGAGATCAAGGCGATCATGGCGGCGGCGCCCGAAGCGCCGGTGGCAAACCGAACCGGCAGCTACAAAGTCGCCTTCACCGAGCGCTCACCGCGGGGCGCCCGCGACGAGGTGCTGCGCCGCTCCGGCACTCCTGTCGCCATCGTCGAGAAGGGAGCGCCCCAGGCGCTGCGCTACGACCTCGCCAAGGAGAGCTTCCAGGTGCAGGTGCCCACGGGCGAGCCACCGGCGAAGGGCTGGGGGCTCTTCGTCTGGATATCGCCCGGCCCGTTCGGCGGCGCCTATCGGCCCGAGCGCGTCGCCGCGCTCGCCAAGCACCACCTGATCTGGATCGGCGCCAACGCCTCGGGCAACGACCGCAACCGCTGGGACCGCTGGGGCCTGGCGCTCGACGCCGTGTGGAACATGCAGCGGCTCTACAAGATCGATCCCGAGCGCGTCTTCGTCGGCGGCTACTCGGGCGGCGGCCGCGCCGCGAGCGCGCTCACCATGCTCTACCCCGACGTCTTCCGCGCCGGGCTCATGCAGATGGGCGTCGACTGGTTCCGCGATCTGCCGGTGCCCGACCGGCCGGGCACCCACTGGCCGGCGCCGTTCGCCAAGCCCGATCGCGAGCTCTACCGCCTCGCCAAGGAGCGCGCCCGCTGGGTGCTGCTCACCGGCGAGCGCGACTTCAATCGTGTGCAGACGCGGGTCATCCGCGCCGAGATGGAGAAGGAGGGTTTCCGCGGCGTCACCTACCTCGAGGTGCCCGGCGCCAGCCACTACGATCCCATCCCCGCCGACTGGCTCGAGAAGGCCTACGCGGCGCTGGACTCCCCCGCCGCTTCATCTCCCGCCTCACGCTGAGGCGTTCCCGGCCGTGCGCCGCAACCGTCCGAGCACCAGCGCGCTGAAGGTGGCGCAAGCCGCCGTCTTCCTGAGCCGCGAGCCGGAGGTGGCCGCGTTGCTGCCGCCGGGGCTCGCCGAGAGCACCGAGCGCCTGCTGCGCGCCTCCGGCCTGCTGCGGCCGAGCCAGCTGCGGCGGTTCGAGAGCCCGTTCTTTCGCTTCTTCTCCTACTACCTCGACTCGCTGTGCGCCCACGGCCAGCTGCTCTTCATCGGCGTGCGCAAGCGGCTGGTCGCCGACGAGGCGGCGGCGGCGATCGCCGGCGGCTGTCGCCAGGTGCTGGTGATCGGCGGCGGCCTCGACACGCTGGCGCTGCGCCTGGCGCAGCAGCACCCTGACCTGACGCTGGTGGAGGTCGACCACCCGGCGAGCCAGCACCGCAAGCGCGACGCGCTGGCGCAGCTCGGTCCGCTGCCGCCGAACCTGCACCTGGTGCCCGAGGACCTCGCCGCCGGCGACCTCGCCGACGCCTTGCACACGACGCCGGCGTGGGACGCGACGCGGCCGACCTTCGCCGTGGCGGAGGCGGTGCTCATGTACCTCGAGCCCGCCGCGGTCGCGCGCACGCTCCGCGAGCTCCACGACGCCACCGCGCCGGGCAGCACGGTGCTCTTCTCCTACCTCCGCCGCGACGAACGCGGGCGCCTGCTGCTCGGCAAGCGGCCGCGGCTCGCTGCGCTGGCGCTCGCGGCAGGCGGCGAGCCGCTGCGCTGGGCCGCGCAGGAAGGCGAGCTGGAGGGGTTTCTAGCGGCAGCAGGGTGGCGGCTCGAGGTGGAGCGCTTCGACCTCCGCGAGCGCTACCTCAGCGGTGACGGGCTCGCGCACCGTCCGCTCGCCGACGTCGAGCTCTACGCGCTCGCGCGACGCGCCTGAGCTGCGCTCAGGTCGCAGCGCGCTGTTGCCAGGGCCGCCGGATCAGCACCGCCAGCGCCACCAGCCCGAGGCCGGCGACCGCCGCCGCAGCGACCAGCGGCGCGATCAGCGACAACGCCGAGAGCACCACCGAACCGATCGCCTCGCCGGTGGCGAGCAGGTGGTTGCCGACACCCATGGTCGCCCAGCTCGACACGTGACGCGCGACCGTCGTCGCTCCCTGCACCGCGGCCGCGGCGCCGCCGCCGGCGATCACCGCCAGGCTCCAGCGCATCAGCGGATCGACGTCGGAGACCACCGAGGCGGTGATGACGATCCCCGCCACCACCGCCGCCGGCCCGGCCACGAGGTCGAGCGCGTTGTCGATCCACGGCACGTAGTAGGCGAGCACCTCGAACAGCGTGGCGACGGCGAAGGCGATCAGCGCCGGCTTGGTGCCGATCCAGTGGAAGCCGCCGGCGAGCGTCAGGTGGCCCGTCTGCGCCGCCAGGCTGGTGACGAGCAGCGGCACGAAGACGCGGAATCCGCAGGCGGCGGCGAGGCCGACGCCGAGGCAGATCGAGAGCAGGGTGTCGAGGTCCATGGTGCGCTCCTGACGGGCGCGGTCGCCCGCTTCGATTGTAAGGTACGCTGACCGCGCCCCCCGGATTCCAGCCGCGCGCAAGCTGTGAGCTGCGTTTCAAAGCCGCGCCCACCGCGTGGGTAGAATGTCGGCGGATCCCCCACACATGATCGGCCAGACGCTGCTGCACTACCAGGTGCTCTCCAAGATCGGCGAGGGGGGCATGGGCGAAGTCTTCCTCGCCCTCGACACCAAGCTCGAGCGGCAGGTGGCGCTCAAGGTGCTGCCCGAGGAGCTCGCCGGCAACTCGCGTCGCTGGCAGCGCTTCGTGCGCGAGGCGCGGGCGATCGCCGCCCTCAACCACCCCAACATCATCACCATCTACGCGGTCGAGGAGGCGGCGGGACGCCACTTCTTCGCCATGGAGCTGGTGGAGGGCGAGACGCTCGAGCGCATCATCCCGCGCAACGGCCTCGAGCTCGAGCGCTTCTTCTCGATCGCCACACCGCTGGTCGACGCGCTCGCCGCGGCGCACCGCCAGGGCATCCTCCACCGCGACCTCAAACCCGACAACGTGATGGTGGCGCGCGACGGCCGCGTCAAGGTGCTCGACTTCGGCGTCGCCAAGACGATGGGCGACCAGGACAAGACCGAAGCCGCCGGCCCGGCGCGGCGCGCGCTCACCGAGGAGGGCTCCGTCCTCGGCACCGCCCGCTACATGTCGCCCGAGCAGGCCTGCGGCGAAGCGGTGGACGCGCGCACCGACATCTTCTCGCTCGGCATCGTGCTCTTCGAGATGGCCACCGGCGGCTACCCGTTCCACGGCCGCACGGCGCCCGAGGTGCTCTCCTCCATCCTGCGCGACGAGCCGCCGATGGCCCATGCCCTGCGGCGCGACTTGCCGGGGCGGCTGGGAGCGCTCATCCACCGCTGTCTGCAGAAGACGGTGGAGCTGCGCTACGGATCGGCGGAAGAGCTGGGGCGGGACCTCGACGCGGTGCGGCGCGAAGCTGCCGCCGCACCGACGCACCACGGGCTCGAGCGCACCGTGGCCGAGCCGATGGCGCGCGTTCGCGTCGGCGAGCGGCTCGGGACCGGCCCCAGCAGCGCCGGAGTGCCTTCGCTGGCGGTGCTGCCGCTCAGCGACCTCGGCGGCGGACCGGACTACTTCGTCGCCGGTTTGACCGAGGAGCTCATCACCTCACTCGCCACGATGGCCTCGCTGCGCATCATCTCCCGCCAGTCGGTGATGCGCTATCGCGGCTCCGACAAGGCGCTGCCCGAGATCGCGCACGAGCTCGGCGTCGGTCACGTGCTGCAAGGCTCGGTGCTGCGCGTCGGCGATCGCGTGCGCATCTCCCTGCAGCTGGTGCGCGCCGATCCCGAGGAGCACCTCTGGGCCGACCGCTACGAGCGCGACGTCGGCGACGTGCTGAGCGTGCAGAGCGAAGTGGCGCGCGCCGTGGCGACGGAGATCCGCGGCAAGCTCACGATCAGCGACGAGGCGAAGCTGGTGCCGGCACGGCCAGTGACGCCGGAAGTCCTCGACGCCTACCTCAAGGGTCGCTTCTACCTCAACAAGCGCACCAAGGAGTCGCCCGAGAAGGCCCTCGCCTGCTTCCAGAAGGCGGTCGACGAAGACCCACTCCACGCGCCGTCGCATGCCGGCATGGCCGATGCGCTGGCGATCATCGGCCACCGCAGCCCCATGCCCCAGCTGGCGCTGCGTGCCCGCGCCGCCGCCCGCCAGGCGCTGGCGCTCGAGCCCAGCCTGGCCGAGGCCCACAGCTCGCTCGGGTTCGTCAGCTACTTCTACGACTGGGACTGGTCAGGGGCCGAGCGCGAGCTCAAGCGCGCGATCGAGATCGCCCCCAACCAGTCGAACGCCCATCACTGGTACTGGTCGCTGCTGCTCACCACCGGCCGCCGCGAGGAGGCCTGGCGGGAGCTGCGGGCCGCCCTGCGGCTCGACCCGCTGTCGCCGATCATCATGACCAACGTCGGCCTTCACCACCACCTCTGCCGCGACTACCGGCGCGCCATCACCGAGCTGCACCGGACGCTCGAGCTGGAGCCGGACTTCCCGTGGGCGAGCTCGTGCCTGTGGCGGGCCCACGAGCTGCTCGGCGAGCAGGGCGAGGCGATGCAGTCGCTCACCGCGGCCTTGCGCGCGCTGGGCCGCAACGATGTCGCGACGACCCTCGACCGCACCTATCCGGAGCAGGGATACGCGGCCGCCGCCGCGGCCGCCGCCGACGAGCTCATGGCGACCGGCTCGTCACCGGTGCCGATGGAGAGCGTGGCCTGGCTCTACCTCGCCGCCGGCCGGCGCGACCGCGCCATGTCGCTGGTCGAGGAGGCCTTCGCCAAGCGCACCCCGCTCATCGTCTGGCTCGCGGTGGCGCCGGACTGGGACCCGCTGCGCGACGAGCCCCGCTTCCGCGAGCTGCTCGGCTCGGTCGGCCTGTCGGCCTCGTGACCCCCGCCGGCGGCTACGGCTCGCCGTCGACGCGGAGCGAGAAGCAGCCCGGGGGCGCGTCGTCGCCGAGGTAGGCGGTGATCTTTGCGGGATCGTTGGTCCGCAGCACCGCCTTGTCCTCGTCGGACAGCCCGGCCTCGGACATGACGGCCTCCGGGTCGGACTTGTAGCGCTGCTGGAGGCTCGAGTCCGACGACAACTTGGCGACGAAATCAGCAGCCTTCTGGGACATGGCCCTTCTCCTCTCGAAAGCCTGACTGTGAAACGTTGCACATAGCCTAGACCGCCTAGCAGGACACGTCAAGCCATTTGCTAGCAAGGGGGACGGACACGATCGGCGACTTCACGCACTGGTTACCGGTCCGTCATATCCTCGGCCTCGAATGAGCCAGCGCGGATCCCTCACAGTCGTCGGCACCGGCTTCCTGGTCGCCGGGCAGATCACCCCCGAATCGCTTTCCGCTATCAAGGCGGCCGACCGCTTCTTCTTCCTCGTCGCCGAGCCGGCCACGAGGCTGTTCTTGGAGAAGCAGCACCCGCGCGCGGAATCGCTCGCCGACGTGTTCTGGGAGGGCCGCCCCCGGCAGCCCGCCTACGACGAGATCGTCGAGCGCCTGCTCGCCCCCTTGCGCGAGGGCGTGAACGTGTGCGTCGCCCTCTACGGCCACCCCGGCGTCTTCGTGTACTCCTCCCACCAGGCGATCCGCCGCGCCCGCGAGGAAGGGTTCGCGGCCCGCATGCTGCCCGGGATCTCGGCCGAGGACTGCCTGTTCGCGGCGCTCGAGGTGGACCCCGCGGCCGACGGCTGCCAGAGCTTCGAGGCGACCGACTTCCTCATTCGCCGGCGCATCTTCGACCCACACAGCGGCTTGGTGCTTTGGCAGATCGGCGCGCTCGGGGTCGTCACCTACCACCTTCGCGATTTGTGGAACGACGACGGGCTCAACGTCCTCGTCGAGGTCCTCGCGCGCCAGTACGGACCGGATCACCAGGTGACCGTCTACGAGGCCACCTTCTACCCGATGTGCCCGCCGTTGATTCAGCCCACGCGGCTCGCCGACCTGCCGCGCTGCACGGTCAACACGCACTCGACGCTGTGGGTGCCGCCGCTCTCGAGACCGGCGGCCGATTCGGCGATGTTGGCGCGCCTGCGGCCCGCTCCGGGGGCCGCGTGAACGGCGGCCAGCTCACCGTCGTCGGCACCGGCTACAACGTCGCCGGCCAGGTGACTCCCGAAGCGCTGGGCTGGATCACCACGGCAGACCGGCTCTTCTACCTGGTGACCGACGCCGCCACCAGCGCCTGGCTCAAGTCGCTTCATTCCCGGGCCGAGTCGCTGCACGACTGCTATCGCGTCGGCGAACCAGGCATCGAGGCGTACGAGCGCATGGTCGAGCGCATGCTATCGGCGGTGCGCGCCGGTCACGCCACCTGCGCCGCGTTCTCCGGTCACCCGGCGATTCACGTGCCGCCGGGCCTCGAGAGCGTCCGCCGGGCCCGCCGCGAAGGCTTCCCCGCTCGCTTATTGCCGGCGATCTCCTTCGAAGACTGCCTGTTCGCCGACCTCGGCTTCGACCCCGGCGCCTCCGGCCGACTGATGTACGACGCGACGGACTTCCTCGTGCGGCCGCGCTCCTTTGACACCACGGCAGCCCTCATCTTGCTGCAGGTCGGCGCCATCGCGCTCTCGGACTTCGCGTTTGGCGACGAGCCCAACCGCACCGGCCTGCGCGTCCTCGCCGAGGTGCTGGCGGGGCACTACGGCTGGGACTATCGGGTCGCGCTCTACCGCGCTTCCCAGCTGCCGATGTTCGCGCCAGCCGTCGACTGGGTCGCGCTCGGCGAGCTCGCGGCAGCGCCGCTGTCGGTCGTCTCGACGCTCTTCGTCCCCCCGCTGCCGACACGTGCCGTCGACGCCGAGATTCTCGGACGCCTGCGGGAGACGGCAGCAAGGTGACTTAGCCGGCTCGGCCGCGAAGCCGGTTCCAACCGGCGTGATGGCTCGGCCGCTGTACCGCCCCGCCGCGCTCTGACCCACCGCCGGCTCACCGGCTGACCCTTCGCGGCCGCTGCACGCTCTTGTCAACCGCTGCGTTTGCAGCGGCTTGGCGCGGCGCTGCCTACTGGCACGGCGCTTGGTAAGGCGCCGCCAGCCGACCTCGCGATCGTCGTCCACTACTTTCGAGGAGAAACCGCTGATGAGAACGCACGTCGTCTCGCTCGCGCTCGCCCTCTGCCTCGCCGGCGCCGCCATGGCCGCCGACGACGAGGCAATGCCGGCGGCGAAGGCCTACCCCGTCCAAGAGGTCAACCGCATCGACGCCTTCGTCTCGGCGCCGCTCGACCTCACCGCCATCGCCGCCGAGGACCGCGTGCGCGAGCAGCTCGGCCTGCCGCCTCGCTTCGCCATCCCGCAGGAGGTGTCGATGAGCCCGCGGCGGCACGGCACGTGGGAGCGCCTGGGAGGCGGCAAGCTCCTCTGGCGCCTGCGCGTCGTCGGCCGCGAGGGAGCGACCTCGCTCAACCTCGGCTTCAGCCGGTTCAAGCTGCCGCCCAACGCGCGGATGCTCGTCTACTCGACCGATGGCCGCAAGCAGCTGCGCGCCTTCACCGCCGCCGACAACGAGCCCCACGGCCAGCTGTGGACGCCGGTGCTCTCGACCGACGACCTCGTCATCGAGCTCACCGTGCCGCGCAACGAGCGCCAGCTCGTGGACCTCGAGCTCAACTGGGTCAACCAGGGCTACCGCGGCTTCGGCACCAACGCGCTCGACAAGTCGGGCAGCTGCAACCTAGACGTCCAGTGCCTCGACGCCGGCGACACCTGGCGCGAGGAGATGCGCGCGGTGGCGGTGATCTCCACCGGCGGCAGCACCTTCTGCACCGGCTCGCTGCTCAACGACACCGCCGGCGACCGCAAGATGTACTTCATAACCGCCAACCACTGCAGCATCACCTCCTCCAACGC
>DATNCU010000618.1:0-3602 GCA_035607145.1 Thermoanaerobaculia bacterium | reverse complement strand
GTGTTGATCCCGTAGTTGAAGGCGACGCGGCCCTCGCAGAAGCGGGCGTAGAAGTGGCGCACCGTGCGCCCCAGCAGGCTGGTCGGGCCGCGACCTACGTGGCGCACGCCGGGCAACGTCATGGTGTCGCCGATGTGCAGGGCGGTGACCGGCTCGGCGCGACCGGCGAGCCGGAAGCGCACGGGAAAGCCCGCGTAGTGGGCGACGAGCTGGCCGTCTTCGGCGAAGGCGGCGCTGATCTCCAGGTTGTCGTAGGGGTTCTCGCGGTACTCCCAGCTCCAACGCTCGAGGCTGCGCTTGACGAAGAAGCTGCCCTCGAAGATCGGCAGGATCTGCACCTCGTCACCAGGGCGGTACTCGCGCACGCGAAAGGCATCGCGCCGGGCGGTGAGCAGCTCGCGCCGCGGCGGGCTGCCCTCGGTCCCCAGGGACTGTTGGCGCAGCACGACGAAGCCGGCCTCCGACAACGCGACGACCAGCGCGCGCGAATCGATGGCCCCGTCCGCGACGGTGGCGGCGAAGGTACCGGCGATGAACAGCTGGCCGCGCTCGGCCAGCGCCGCGCGTGCCGACGCCAGCAGCGGCGGGAAGTCGAGCGCGGCGCCGGCGGGCTCGGCCAGCACCACGATCGCGTCCCACCCACCCACCACCGGCGCGGCGGGCAAGCCGATGGCGGCAGGCTCCGCGCCGAGCGGCGCGGTGGCGAAACCGCGCGCATGGAGAAGCTCGGCAGCCGGCTCGGCACCGGCGGGGATGAGTGCGAGCCGGGCGCCGGCGGCCGGCAGCAGTGACGCCAGCTCGGGCGGCAGCGGCTCAGCGGGCGACTCTAGATCCACGCGCCGTCCCAGCTTCCCGTCGCTGACGGCGGCTCCGCGGCTCCCCTTTCCTTCACGGCGGGCATAGTACAGGCTCACCCGCCGATGCTCCTGCGCCAGAATCGCACCCGCCTCGCGCTCGTCGCCCTCGTCGCCGTCGCCGCGTATGGCGCCTTGCTCCGTCGCGGTTTCACCAGCGAAGACTTCCTCCTCATCCGTTTTCTCGGCGAGCATCCGCCGTGGCGCGACCTCGCGGCGCAGTTCAGTTTGCCGTGGCTCGGCATCAGCGGCATCCGCTTCCTACGGCCGCTGTCGACCACTTTGTACGCGCTGGAGATCGCCGTCTTCGGCGCCCACGCGGTCGGCTACAACGTAATGCACGTCCTCGTGCATGCGCTCAACGCGGTGCTCGTCGCCGCCGCCGTGCATGAGCTTTGCGGGCGGAGCGAGGCGGCAGCCCGCGCCGCTCTCGCCGGCGGTGTGCTCTTCGCCCTTCACCCGCTTCATCCCAACGCCGTCATCTTTTCGGCGAGCTTCGCCACCCTCTTCGGCGGCGCGTTCGTCTTCGCCGCACTGTTCGCCTATCTCCGCTTTCGTGCGCAAGAAAGCCGGCGCTGGTGGGCGTTGTCGCTGGCGGCATTCGTCTGCGGGCTGCTCTCCTACGAGGCCGCAGCCGTGCTGCCGCTATGGCTGGCGACGGTGGACCATCTCGCCGCGGCGCGGCCGCAGTGGAGGCGGCTCACTGCATGGCTGCCCTTCGCCGGGGTGCTCGGGCTCTACCTGGGTTGGCGATACTGGGTCTTCGGCGTTTTCCTCGGCGGCTACGAAGCGACGAGCCAGCGGTTGGTCGCGTCGCGGCCACTGGCGCTCGCGGCGGCGGTCGTCAAGTCGGTCGAGAGTCTGCTGCTCCCCGGGTTCGACGGCGCGATCGGACCGCTGTGGCTCGCGCTCGGCGGCGCCTTGCTGGTGGTCGGGCTGACGGTGGGGTTGCTGGTGCGCGGCGATACGCGGGCGGCGCGGATCTGGGCAACCGGCTGGATCATGCTCCTCACCGGCTTGGCGCCTTTTGCGTTCGAGGCGATGGTGCCGGGCAACGGGCGTTATGGCTACTTCGCCGCGGCCGGCGCCGTCGTGGCGATCGCGGCACTGTTCACGGTCCGCCCAGCCTCGTCGTCCCACCTCGTCGGTGTCGCGAGTTGGACCGCCGCTGCCGTCATCGCCCTCGTTTGGGGCAGCCTGCTGGCGGCCCATCTGCGCGCCTGCGCCGAGGCGGCGAGGACCGCGCAGGCGGTGCGGCAGGCGCTGTCGCACGACCTCGGAGGCGGTGCAAGCGGACCCAGCTTCGTGACCGGCTATCCGTACTTCCTCATCCGTGACGGTGTGCCGGTGGCGCAGGTCTTTCACTACGGGCTCCGCGACTCCCTGCGCCCGCCCTTCTCGCCGCGAGTGACGGACGTGCTGCCGCTCCCGCCGCTCGCCGGCGACGAGCTGTTACCCGTCGTGCGCGGCAGCGGCCCCGGGCGCGTCTGGGAGTGGGTGGCGCCGGGGCGCCTGCGCGCCGCGTCGCCCCCGCTCAGCCGCTCGCTGCTCGAGCTGACGGTTGAGACGTCCGCCCGCGGCAGCGGCGACACGGCGGCCTTGGTGCGCCTACCGCCCGGTCCCTACCGGCGTTTCCGACTCCTCGTCTCGGCGCCGATCAACGGTGCCGTCTTCGCGGTGCCGCCACCGCGCCCACCGGCGAACCTATTGCGCGTGGAGGTGCCGCGGGAGTTCGTGCGCACCAGCGAGGCCCTCTATGGACCAGGCAACGTCTACTGGTGGCTCGAAGCGCGCGACGAGGCCGGATCGCTCACGGCCTTCACGCGCCTGCGGCCTCTCGCGACGCCGGCTCAGGAAGCCGCCGTGTCGACTCGCTGAGCCGTAGCCGGCCGCCGCCGGAACCTCACCCGAAGCACGTCGCGGATCATCTGCGGGGCATCCGACCACGGCCGCACCCGTGACACCGGAGAGTCGCGCCAGGCGACACCGACCTCGACCACGCGCCAGCCGCGCCGCTGCGCCTCCCAGACGAGCTCGACGTCGTAGGCGAAGCGCTCGACGGTGAGCTGCGGGAACAGCTCGCGCGCCGCGGCGCCGTCCATCAGCTTGAAGCCGCACTGGGTATCACGGAACTGGCCGAACCCGAGCGCACGGATGAAGAGGTTGAACACCTTCCCCATCAGCTCGCGGTGCCACGGCTGGTGGAGCTCGACGCGGGCGTCGGCGACGTCGCGGCTGCCGAGCACGAGCCGCGCGTCCTTCAACCATGGCTCCAGCCGCTCGATCTCCTCGATCGGCGTCGACATGTCGGCGTCGCAGAGCAGGACCTTGCGCCCGCTGGAGGCGACCACCCCGTGACGCAGCGCCGCTCCCTTGCCGCGGTTGCGCGACAGCTCGAGCACCCAGACGCCGCGGTGGGCGTACTGCGCCGCCACCTCGGAGGTGGCGTCGGCGCTGCCGTCGTCGACCACCAGCACCTCGAACGGCTTCTGGCGCCGCTCCAGGTACGGCAGCAGCAGCTCCAGGCTGTCGCCCAGGCGCGAGGCCTCGTTGAAGGCCGGGATGACGACGCTGAGGTCGATGTCCTTCGCGGCGTTCACCGGCGACGCGCCCGCTCTCGGGCTGGGGTCGGTCATGAGGCGCGCATTGTAGGCTGCCAGGCGTAGGGGCCGAGGAAATCAGCCCCGCCGGCGACCCCGACGAGAGTGAGGTCGGCGCGCCCGCAGGCTGCGCAGAAGCCTTGCGCCG